>NZ_CP165646.1:2100000-2394387 GCF_041199995.1 Leptotrichia sp. HSP-342 | reverse complement strand
TTATTTTTTCTCTCCTTTTTTAACAGTATTCCTATAAATAAAAATTTTAAATTTCACAATAATTCCAGCCTTTCTATTTGCCTTAACTATAACATATATAAAATAAATAATCAAGATTTTCCACAAAAGTTTTCCACATGCTTTTCCACAAGAAAAAATATTAATTTTTTCAGTATTTACAATGCTTTATAACTTTTGTACAATTTTTTCCACAATAATTATATATAGTGATTTCTATTGCATTCCCACATATTATACACATAGTTTTCATTTTCCCACATAAGCTGTTGACAATCATGTGCGAAACTTTGTTGATAATATTTCTCCACAAAAATCAAATTTTTTTCCACAGGATATTCTCTTGCAACCGGTCTATTTATATATGTTTCCACATTTCCACAGTGCATAATAATAATATATTTAATAATATATATAATATTAAATATTATAGAGGTGTGGATAAAAATAATTAACAAAAACTCTAAAAATCTTTTAATAAGCTAAACTTTAGTATAAAATTTACAAGTATCTTTTTTTGTTAGCTTTACAGTTAGATATTAAGAGAGTTTTATCATACTTTATGAAACGAAGCATTAAACTTGACTTTTTTTTGAATATTGTATATAATGTCTATAAAAGACAATAATTTTTTTAAAATATAATAGAAAGGAAAAAGGATGACTAAAAGAACATATCAACCAAATAAAAGAAAAAGAAAAAAAGATCATGGATTTAGAAAAAGAATGCAAAATAAAAGCGGAAGAAATGTTTTAAAAAGAAGAAGAGCTAAAGGAAGAGCTAAATTATCAGCATAACCCGGTGTTAAATTCAACACTGGGTTTTTAAAAGCATTAATATCTAAACTAGAGAGCTTTTTAAAAGAAAAACGCTCTAAATTTTTTTAGACGTAAATTTATAAGCTCTCACTTATTTTAAATCAAAGAAGAGAAATATGTCTATTAATAAAATTAAGAAAACAAAAGATTTTTCATTAATATATAACAGATCAAAAAAGATGCATACAAAGTATGCTATTATTTTTATAAATGAAAATAAGAATAACGACCAGCGATTTGGCTTTGTAGCCAGCAAAAAAACTGGAAATGCAGTTCAACGAAATAGAATCAAAAGAATTTTTAAAGAATTTGTAAAAATACATAAGGATAAATTTAGAAAAAATACTGATTATGTATTTGTAGGCAAATCTATTTTGAAAGATAATTTAAAAAATTTAAAGTATGGGGATATCGAAAAGGATATTATCAAGGTGGTAAAATGATGAAAAAAATATTGCTATATTTGTTAAAATTTTATCAAAAGGGCATTTCACCATATTTTGGAAGAAGATGCAGATTTTATCCAACTTGCTCAGAATATTCACGACAGGCAATTACAAAATATGGAGCATTAAAAGGTAGTTATCTGACAATAAGAAGATTATTAAAATGTCATCCTTTTCACAAGGGTGGCTATGATCCGTTAAAATAAAAAAGTGGAGGAAATAATATATGTTTAAAATACAGGCACTTGTTGATTTTGTCGTACATGTTTTAAATGCGATATATGGTGTTGTGGGAAATTACGGTATAGCAATAATAATTGTTACAATTTTAATGAGAATAATTGTATTTCCATTAACATTAAAACAGGAAAAGTCAATGAAAAAAATGAGGGAGCTACAGCCTGAACTTGAAAAAATAAAAGAAAAATACAAAGATGATCCAAAGGAATACCAGCAAAAAACAGCAGAACTATATAGAGAAAGTGGAGTAAATCCCCTAGGAGGATGTCTGCCACTATTAATTCAAATGCCAATATTTGTAGCATTATATTGGGCTTTTAGCGGAAATGCAATTCCAGCAGACGCAAAATTCTTATGGTTTATATTAAAACAACCTGACAGATTATTTATGATAGGAAAATTTGCATTTAATTTATTACCAATCTTAAACGTAGGAGTGACGTATATTCAGCAGAAAATAATGACGAGCGCAACTAGTGGACAGGAAAGCAATCAGCAGATGCAGACAATGCTTTATATGATGCCTCTTATGATGCTGTTCATATTTTATAATATGCCGTCAGGGGTAACCTTGTATTACTTAGTTTCGGGAGCTTTGTCATTAGTTCAGCAGTATTTCATTTTGAAAGGAAGAAGTGATGATGGAAAAGATAATATTAAAGGCGCAAAATGAGGAAGAACTTAAAAATATGGTAAGCCGTTCATTGACTTTAAAAGAAGATGAAACTTATCAGGTAAAAGTTTTGAAACATCCTAAAAAAATATTGTTTATCAATATAAAAGGTGAATATGAAATCGAAATTGTTAAAAAATCGGATTTGAAATCGAGTGATGTAAAAACAGAAAAACCAAGAATACAAAATGAAGAGAAAATTTTCAAAAAAGAAAAAAAAGATGTAAGAAATCCAAATAATTATGATTCTAAAAAAAATAACATTAGAAAAAACTATAGAAATGAAAGCCCTGAAAATGAAGAAAAAGTTATTCAAAATAGTCAGGATGATACAAATATAGATAAAATCAGAGGATTTTTCAAGGAATTTATAGTAAATGCAAAATTAGATATAAAGATTATAAATGTAAAAAAAGAAAATAATGGTAAATATCTAGTTATTCTTGATGGAAAAGATATGAGATTTTTAATTGGTGAAAAAGGAAGTGCCTTAAATAACTTAGAATATTTAATCAGTACAACTAAAAAATTTAAAAATCTGAAAATTTCTATAGATTCTAACAATTATAAAGAAAAACGTGAAAAATCATTAAGAGATTTGGCGAGAAAGAAAGGTAAGGCAGTTTTAGCAACTGGAAATGCTGTAAAACTAAACCCAATGGCTGCACGTGAACGTAAAATTATTCATGAAGAAATTTCATTTATGGAAGGGCTAAAAACTGAGAGTCTTGGGGAAGAGCCAAAAAGATATTTAGTTATTAGAAAACTTGATGAAAAAAATTAAACTATTGTGTTTAAAATTATAGGTAAAAAATAAAATTGAAAAATGATTTTAGAAAATAGAGGGATAAAATGTTGTTTGATACAATTGCGGCGATTTCCACTCCAAAAGGTGAAGGCGGGATTGCCATAATAAGAATATCCGGCGATAAATCATTTGAAATACTGGACAAAATATTTATTAAAAAAAACCCAAATGCTGATTTGGGTTTTTATAAATTAAATTATGGATTTATCAAGGATGGAGAAAAAATAGTAGATGAAGTAATGGCTGTAAGGCTAAAAGCTCCAAAAAGCTATACTTGTGAAGATATTGTGGAAATAAATTGCCACGGTGGAACACTTGTTTCGGAAAAAGTGCTTGAACTTGTGTTAAGAAATGGAGCAAGACATGCTGAAAGTGGTGAATTTACAAAGCGAGCATTTATGAATGGACGTATAGACTTGTCACAGGCTGAGGCGGTTATGGATATTATTCAGGGAAAAACAGAAAAGAGCGTATCACTGTCGCTTGATCAGTTAAGAGGGGACTTGCGTGATAAAGTTAATGAATTTAAAAAGGCTTTGCTAGATATTACAGCACATGTGAATGTGGTGCTGGATTATCCTGAAGAAGGGATTGACGATCCGTTGCCGGTAGAACTTAGAGATAATCTCGAAAGAGTATATGAAGAAGCAAATCGGTTAATTGACTCGTATGACACAGGGAAAAAAATAAAAGAGGGAATAAAGACAGTTATTGTGGGAAAACCAAATGTTGGGAAATCGACATTGCTAAATGCTCTGCTTCATGAAGAGCGTGCCATTGTAACGCATATTGCTGGGACTACGAGAGATGTTATTGAGGAAATAATCAATATAAAAGGAATTCCCTTGGTTCTGGTTGATACAGCAGGAATTAGAAAAACTGATGACATTGTGGAAAATATTGGTGTAGAAAAGTCTAAGCAGTTTATTGAAAAGGCTGATCTGGTGCTTCTTGTACTGGATGCTTCAAAGGAGCTGGAAAATGAGGATATAGAAGTTATAAATCAGATAAAAGAAAATAAAAAGAAAGTTATAGTATTATTGAATAAGATTGATTTAAATAAAAAAATTAATCTTGAAGGATATAACTTGGAAAATATTGTTGAAATCTCAGCAAAGGACAATATTGGAATTGAAGATATGCAAGAAAAAATCTATTCATACATTGTGGAAGAAGATGTGGAAAACTCATCAGAAAAACTAATAATTACAAATATTCGTCACAAAACTGCACTTGAGAAAACAAAAGATGCAATAAGAAATGTTTTTGAAACAATAGATATGGGACTTCCTATGGACTTAATTTCTGTGGATTTGAAAGAAGCTCTAGATTCACTTTCAGAGATTACTGGAGAAATATCGTCTGAGGATATTTTAGATCATGTGTTTGGAAATTTTTGTGTTGGAAAATAGGATTAAAAATTTTTTAGTTAGAATATTTTACAAAGATTATTTTAAGATTTGAAAAAAATCTGCTTAAAATAGAATATTAAAGTTTCAAAATTAAATCCAAGATTTACAATAGTTATGCTCAAACCTCAGTACTATTTAATTTTATTAATGTAATGAGTAATTTGGATACATTTAATTTTTTTTAAGAATTTTTTTCTTTATAATAGTTTCATTTTTAGAATTATATAACTAATGATTTAAGATTATTATAAAAATTTAGATATTTTTATTTTTTAGAGAAAGATATTATAAATAAATAAAAAATTATAGGAGATTATAATATAAAAATTTTTATTTTAAAATTTAAAAAATGTGTAAAAATAAAGAGAATTATAATAAAAATAATAACATTTATAAATTTTTTTAGATTATAATAAATAATACTTATTCTATTTTAAATTTTAGTTTCTTTTATATGACATAGAAAATTAGTATTAAATTAAAAAATATGTTATAATAATCTGAATTTTAAAATTAAATTTGAAATGTAATTTTTGAAGTTACAACGGAGTAAAAACAAAATTATATAGGGAAAGATTATTTAAAAGCTTTGTAAATAGATATTTTACAAATTTAAGCATAATAAATATTTTCTGAAATGGAAAATAAAAGAGGAATAGAGAGAGGAGATTTAATGAAGGTATTGATTTGTTCTGACAGCCACGGAAGGCTTGATTATTTTCAGCAAGTAATGGATCTGGAGAAGCCAGAAATTGTAATTTTTGCAGGAGATCATAGTACAGACGCAATTGATATGTCGTTAGTCTATAGAGATATACTTTTTGCTATCGTAAAAGGAAATACTGATATGGATGACTATGAATCTAGAGAAACTAAAATATTTGATTTAATGGGGAAAAAGGTATTATTAACACACGGACATCTATTTAATGTAAAAACTACGCTTGAAGATCTGGAAAAGAAGGTACATCTAGAAAAAGCTGAAATTTGTGTTTTTGGACACACACACAGAGAATTTATGGTAGAAAAAAATGGAGTAATATTTGTAAATCCAGGAGCATTGCAGGATAAAAAATATATGATTTATTATGGTGGTAAAAAGTTTGAACAAAAAATATTAAAATAATTTGAGCCATCGCTGGCTGTAGTTGGAATATAAGGAAGACATAATTATTGAGTAAAATTAAAATTATGTCTTTTTTATTTAATGCAATTTGCTAAAATTCTATTAAAATCATTTAAAAATAAATATTTTAAAAAATAGTATAAATATTGTTATGATGTTTTAAATATCGCATTTTACAATACTTTAAAATAATTTTTATTTTTTATAGATTTAGAATTAACTAAATTAAAACAAAAAAACTAAGGCAAATGGTGTAGATATTGACGACGCAACTATAAGTGGGATAAAAGTAGGACTTATGGGACCACTTGCTGGAGTAGGAGATCCTATTTTTTGGGGTACAATACGTATAGTATTAGCGGCTCTTGGAGCTTCTTTTGCAATGAATAATGGAAATTTAGCAGGACCAATAATGTTTTTCTTGGGAATAAATATAGCGAGATTTTTAACAAGATGGTATGGACTAAAATATGGATATGAAAAAGGGACAGAAATCGTTGGAGATATGGAAGGTGGAGTTCTTCAAAAATTAACTCAAGGAGCTTCTATATTGGGACTTTTCGTAATGGGATCATTAGTTTCAAAATGGACTTCAATAAACGTTCCATTAGTGCTATCTAAATATACTAATCAGGCAGGAGAAGAAGTTGTAATTACAGTTCAAAGTATATTAAATGATTTATTACCTGGGTTATTACCATTATTACTTACATTTGGATGTATGCACTTGTTAAAGAAAAAAGTAAATCCTATTTGGATAATTTTTGGGTTCTTTATAATAGGAATAGTAGGATTCTGGTTAGGAATTTTGAAATAATATGTTTAAAAAAATGATTGAAAAAGTGGAAAAATATGTGAAAGTTCCACCAAAAGAAGGGTATATAAAAAATAGTTCTATTTTAGTTACAGCACTTATGGTTATTGGAATGATTTTATATCCGCTTACTAAAGGATATGGGACAATAATAGCCTTAGTAGCGGCATTAATTGTTATGGTTGGGCAAAAACTATTAATAAAACAGGCTAAAAATGATTTTAAGGATATGTATTATGCCAAGGAAATGTACTTAAAAACTAAAAATACAGAATATCTGGATTTTATTATGGCACGTTCAAAACAGATGATTAACGACGTGAAAGTTTTGTCTGATAGAGCAAAAAGAGAAATAGCTGAACTTCAGCAGTTTGCTGAAAAATATAAGAAATAATTTTGTAATTATTTTGGCAATACAAGTTATAATTCAAAATATTTAAGAGAATACCTTATTGTGGGTATTCTTTTTTTGAATTAGAAATAGAAAATTTAAACTTTTTAATATATTTAAAGTATGATATAATAAAAACATAAATTTTTATGGTAAAAATAAAGAAAAGTGAAGCAAACAGGAGGAAAAATGTTAGACAAATTGGCACACTTGAAAGAAGAAGTGTTAGCAAAACTTAAAGAGGTGGAAAATCTTGAGGAGCTGAATGACCTGAGAGTTAAGATATTGGGGAAAAAAGGGGAATTTACAGCTATTATGAAGGGAATGGCTGATATTGCGGCTGAAAAGCGGGCTGAATTTGGAAAAGTTACGAATGAAATAAAAAATGTACTGCAAAATAGATTTGAAGAAGTAAATACTGACTTAAAGGAAATTGCAAAACAGCAAAGACTGAAAAACGAAACTATAGATGTGACTTTGCCAGGGAGAAAGGCTAACGTGGGTTCGCTTCATCCGCTTACAAAGACAGTTATGGAAATAAAGGACATTGTTTCCACAATGGGATTTGACATTGTGGACGGACCAGAAGTGGAATATGTAAAATACAATTTTGACGCATTAAACATTCCAAAAACACATCCTTCACGTGAAATTTCAGATACATTTTACATCGAAGAAGAAAATGTTGTGCTAAGAACACAGACTTCTGGTATGCAAATTAGATATATGGAAGACAGAAAACCACCATTTAGAATGATTTCGATTGGGAAAGTTTACCGTCCAGATTACGATGTGTCACATACGCCAATGTTTCATCAGATGGAAGGGCTTATGGTTGGAGAAGACGTTTCTTTTGCTAATTTTAAAGCGATTTTGGAAAATATCGTGAAAAAAATATTTGGAGAAGACAGAAAAGTAAGGTTCCGTCCGCACTTTTTTCCATTTACAGAGCCATCAGCTGAAATGGATGTAGAATGTGGAGTTTGTAAAGGAGCTGGATGTAGAGTTTGTAAAGGGACTGGGTGGCTTGAAATTTTAGGAAGCGGAATGGTAAATCCGAAAGTTCTGGAAGGTGTTGGAATTGATCCGAAAAAATATCAAGGTTTTGCATTTGGGCTAGGGCTTGAGAGAATTACAATGCTTAAATATGGAATTGATGATTTGAGGGCATTTTTTGAAAATGATGAGAGATTTTTGAATCAATTTTAGGATCTAATTAGTGTAATTCAGGAGAAAAATATGAAAATACGCAGATTTGAAGAAAAAGACGCTAAAAAAGTATCTGAATTAATTGTAGAAACATTGCGGAAAACAAATATAAAAGATTATTCTGCTGATACAATAGAAAATTATGTAAATAATTTCCAGCCTGAAAATGTTCTTAAAAGAGCCTCGTGGACACATTTTTATGTTGCCGAAGAAAAGGGCAATATTATTGGATGTGGAGCAATTGCACCATATTGGGATAAAGTTGATGAAAGTTCTTTATTTACTATTTTTATCTCGCCTGAACATCAGGGAAAGGGAATAGGACAAAAAATTATTGAAACATTGGAAAAAGATGAATATTTTTTAAGAGCCAAAAGAATCGAGGTACCTGCGTCCATTACAGCTGTCCCGTTTTATAAGAAAATGGGATATAGTTGCAAAAATGGAATAAACAAAGCAGATGATGAAGGAATTGTAAGAATGGAAAAATTTAGAAAAGATAAAGAGAGATAATTTTTGAAAATGAAAGAAAAAATATTAGGCAAAACAGTTGGAAAAGCTGGAATTTCACAAGTTTTAACTATAAAAAGCACATTTATTATGGCAATTTGCATTGTTTTGGGATTTTTCCTTGTAATTTCGTCGCTTGTGAACTGGGGAAAAAATTATTTTGAGTTTTTATTCTGGATTGGAATATTCATTATATCACTTGCACCAATTCAGTTTTTATGGCTGAAAATGGAAGAAAGTTCGGTTGGGAAATATATTTTTTATGAAAATGGCTTTGAAGATGCCTTGAAAAAGAAACAAATATTTTTTGAAGATGTGAAAAATTATTTCTATTTAAATTTAAAAAATGGTTCTGATAATGTTGAATTTCTCGTTATTGAAACGGAAAATAAAGAAAATTTAATAAAAAATCATTTAGAAAAAATTACAATAAATTTGAAATTAAACAGGATGGCTTCAAAATTGTTTGTAAAAAATTATGTTGAATTTGTTTTGAAAAATGAATTTGATAAAAAAGTTAAAAATCAAGGTGATTTTGAATTTAAGTTTGGAATTATTGAAGAAATTGATTCTGCGAAAGATAAGATTTTTAGTTTGAATATGGATAAAAATTTGGAAAAAGTCAAAATTTCTGAATATATTTTTTTAGATAAAAATGGAATTAGAGTGGAAAATCAAAAAGGTAAGATTTTGGAAAATTATTTTTGGAAGGAAATTGGAAAAATTACGGTTTTAGAAAATAAGAATAATAAAAATATACAAATTGTGAAGAAAACTGGAGAAATTGTTTTTTCAAAAAATATGAAATATATAGAAAAACCTGAATTATTTATAAAAATAGCAAAAAATATTTTTATTTAATTTTATAGTATGAATATTGATTAATATATATCTTTTTATAAATTCTATGTTTTTTCTTTTTTTAAACACAAGGAAAGTCAATCGCCATTTCCCTTTATTTCGCAATAATAGTTATTTTAACATATTTAAATAACAGCATATTAAAGAGAATGACGAAAGTGCTACGCACTATCCCTGGCTCGTCTAAGAATTTTTTGAAAACAAAATTGAAACTCGCTATTGCTCAAACAATCAATTTTATTTCCAAAAAATCACGACATTTTAATCTAATTAGAAAAATTTATTTAATAACAACATATAACAAGTAAAATTTCGTTAAAAGAAAAAGAACTGTTTGAGATTTTTGAATGTAATTTAAATTGTAATTACTTAAAGAAATGAAATAATCTTTATTAAAAATCGAGTTTTCTTTTTCTTTTATAAGAAAGTTTTGCGTAAAGCGTGGGTGCAGGGAGATGGCGTTTGATCTCCCTGCTTAGAAAAACTTATGATAAATAAAAAAGAAAGAAAAAATAATTATTAATCAAAAAACTTGGATTACCATTTATTAATAAAATAGATTGTATAATATATTTGAAATAAAAAAAAAGAAAAATAAGGAGAAAAAAATGCTGATTTCGTTGAACTGGTTAAAGCAGTATATAGATTTAGATGGAATAGAAATAAATGAAATGGAGAATGCCCTTACTATGATTGGGCAGGAAGTGGAAAAAATCGAAGTGCTGGGGGAAAACTTGGAAAATGTTGTAACGGCACATATTGTTGAAAAGGAGATGCATCCTGATTCGGATCATTTGACGATTTGTAAAGTAGATAATGGGAAGGAAATTTTGCAGGTTGTATGTGGTGCATCTAATCATAAGGCTGGGGACAAGGTTGTTTTAGCACAGGTTGGAGCAAAACTGACTGAAGACTTTGTTATTAAAAAAGGGAAGATAAGAGGTGTGGAATCAAATGGAATGCTTTGTTCAGAAGAAGAACTGAATATTGGTAAGGATTCTGACGGGATTATGATTTTACCTCAAGATACACCTGCTGGAATACCAATGAAGGAATATTTGGGAATTAATGATACTGTGTTTGAGCTGGAAATTACGCCAAACCGTCCTGACTGTTTATCGCATATTGGGATTGCAAGAGAACTGGGGGCTTATTACGGGAAGGAAGTAAAATATCCTAGTTTTGTGATAAATACTGAAAGTAGCGAAAAAACAGCTGACAATATTTCGGTTGAAATTTCAGACAGCAATTTGGCAAAAAGATATGTGGCTAGAATTATTAAAAATGTAACGGTTAAAGAAAGTCCAAAATGGCTTAAGGAAAGAGTAGAATCTATTGGAATTAGAAGTATTAATAATATTGTAGATGCTTCAAATTTTGTGATGATGGAACTTAATCAGCCTAATCATGCTTTTGACCTTGATAAAATTGAAGGTGGAAAGATTGTTGTGAGAGCAGGGCTTGAAAATGAAAAACTGGTTACGCTTGATGAGCAGGAAAGAGAATTAAATAGTGATGATATCGTAATTTCGGATGGAGTGAAAGCCGTAGCACTTGGTGGTGTAATGGGCGGAGAAAATTCACAAATTACTGAAAATACAAAAAATATCCTTTTAGAAGTGGCAAACTTTAACTCGCAAAATGTGAGAAAAACTTCAAGAAGATTGACTTTATCAAGTGATTCTTCATATAGATTTGAAAGAAGAGTGGACGAGGAAAATGCGATTAATGTGATAAATAGACTTGCAAATTTGATTCAGGAAGTAGCAGGTGGAGAAATATTGACTGGAGCTGTTGACAATTATCCTGTTCCTTATGAGAAAAAATCTGCTGAACTTAATTTTGAAAGACTGAACCGTTTCGTTGGGAAAGTAATTCCTCGTGAAACTGTTATTGGAATTTTGACTAGACTTGAAATCGAAGTTGTGAATAATGGAGAAACTTTGACATTAACTGCACCAAGTTACCGTGACGATTTGGAAAATGAGCAGGACTACTTTGAAGAAATTATCAGAATGTATGGTTTTGACAATATCGAAAACATTTTACCAAAACTGGATATTAGTGAACAGCCAGTTATTGACACAACAAAACTTTCTACGCAGGTAAAACTTATTGCAGCAAATGCAGGACTTAAGGAAGTTATCAACTACAGCTTTGTTCCAAAAGATGCGATGGAAAAAATAAAATATACAGTTGCACAGGAAAAACTGATTGATGTGTTAAAACCAATTACAGAGGATTTTGTAACATTGCGTCCGACATTGCTTTACAGCCTTATCAAAAACGCAAAGGACAACATTAACAGAAATGTTGCAAATATCAGATTCTTTGAAGTGAGCAGAACTTTTGAAAAAGCCGAAGAATTGGCAAAAGAAGAAGTTAAATTGGGAATAATTCTGGCTGGAGAAAACGACAAGACATTGTGGAATCCAAAACCTGTTCCTTACGATTTTTACGATTTGAAGGGAATTGTAGAAGAAATTTTTACACAGCTTAAATTCAATAACTATATGATAAAACGTTCAGAACAAAGCCAGTTGCATCCTGGACGTTCAGTTGATGTATTTGTTGGTCGTGAATTAATTGGAAGTTTTGGAGAAATTCATCCAGATGTGCTGGAAAACTTTGACTTAGGGAAAACATCAGTTCTAGTTGGAGAATTTAACATTGACTTGGTTCAGAAATATATCGGTAAAAAGGCAAATTATCAAGGAATTGTAAAATATCCAGCTGTGCCAAGAGATTTTGCATTCGTTATGAAGGAAGAAATCCTAGTTGGAGATGTCTTAAAAACAATCCAGAAAGTTGACAAGAAAATAGAAAAAGTGGAACTGTTCGATATTTATCAAGGTGTCGGAGTACTGCCAGGAATGAAGAGTGTGGCAATCAGCGTAGTTCTAAGAGATAAGAGCAAAACACTGGAAGAAAAAGAAATTGTAGATATTTCCAATAAAATTGTAGCTAAAGTTGAGAAGGATTATGGTGCGGTTTTAAGACAATAGAAGTATCGAATTTAGAGGTGATTGCTATGAAAAATAAAAAGTTTGAAATAATAGCTTTATTAATATTATGTGTTATTTTTACAGCATGTGGTAAATCACAAAATTCTAATAAAAATACTTATGAATATAAAACAAAATATGTGGGTGACAATTCTAAAGTAATGAATATTTTATCAAATTTAAAATATCCCAAGGAAACAAGTTATAATTCTGTACAAATTTTGTCGGAAAAAGAGCCTTATGGAGTACTTGTTAAATTAAATATAAATTCTGGAAAAATTCCTGAAAAAAATGAGTTTCTTAAAAATTCGGCTGTGTTATTTGCTTTAATTGAAAATTTATCATTTGTGAAATATGAAGATATTTCAAATAATAAAATTATAGCCGAATTTACTAGAGATGAAATTGATAATTACTTGAAGGCTGAAGTGAATAAAAATACTAAAGAAATTGGGAGCAGCGAAAAAGAATTTGTAAAATATTTGAACAAATAAAACTTATAAAGTTTAAATAAGTAGGGGGGAAATTGAGGTGTTAAAAATAGTAACATTGCCATTTGATGAGAAAATGCAGGAATTTGAGCAGGAAAAGCTGGAAAAAGTGTTAAAAGATGTTCAAATTGTGAAATATCAGGCTGAATTGGTGAAAATTGAGGAGAAATATTACTGGACGGCTTTTGTTGAATGTGAAAAAGCAGATAAATTTAATAAAAATTCTGAAAAAGATAATTTTACACAAGTTGTAAAAGAATTTAAAGATGCTAACCCAAATTATATGGAATATTTGACGGAAGATGAAATGGAACTGTACAAGATATTAAAGGAATGGCGGGCAGGAGAAGCACAACTTTTGGGCTATCCACCCTATATTATTGCTTCAAACCAGCTTTTGGCGAATATTGCAAAAACCAATCCTAAAAATATGGAAGAACTTTCCCAGTTAAAGGGAATGGGGAAGCGTAAAATCAGGGATTACGGAGAAGAAATTTTACTGATTTTGGAAAATTTTTATGATATGATTAAACCACTTTGATGATATTTAATAAAATCTTTTTAATAACAAGGGGGCTTACCCCCTTGCTAAAAACTTTTAATTTAAAATTTATAATGAATCTGCTATTTAAACAGAAATAATATTAAATACTGTGCTAATTACAAGTTCCATTATGTAAACATGCGACATATCTCTCTTCTTTACTTTCAATGTTTAAGTTTTTATCTAAAATTACTAAAGTTTTATATTTTGTGTCCCATCCAAAATACACAAGACCTCCTACATAATCAGAACCAAGATTTGTATAGTCGATAACCAAAGCACCATTTTTGTAAGGCTTAATTTGTAATAATGGAACATCTATATCCATCGCTGGATCTAGATCTTCTACATACCATTCATTTTTCTTTTTAACAATTTCCCAGAATCTACTATCCCAAGTACCTTTCAACTTTTCTAAATTTGAATTGCCATCACTATGGAACTTTTCTCCAAATACAAAAATATTTAATAACAACATAACCATAATAACTAGTTTTTTCATTATTTTCTCCTTCTTCTAACTATAGTTTAAATTAATTATAGCATATTTTTAAAAAATATTATAACTTAAATAATACCTTTCTATAATAACTTTTTTTATTAACTTTATTATACCCGATTTATATTTTTTTGAATATAATTTGAATTTTAGCAGACATGCTCCGTAAGACACGGTTTATAATTATAAATTATTGAACTTGTAAATAATCAGATAAAACAGTATAATAAATATATTGTATAGTAAAACTTATTTAAAACCAAACTCAAAAGCTATAACTATTTTACTCAAACCTTAAATTTATAAATTTTAGCAGTTTAATTTAAAATAGGTTTGAGTATATTTCTTGATTTGAAGGGAGAAAAATGGAGAAAAAATATGTGATTTTTTTGAATGGGGAATATAAATATTCGCAGGAATTTATGGATAAACTTATCTCAGAAAATGTAGTTTGCTTTTGTGCGGATGGAGGAGCGAATTTTGCCTTTAAATATGGAAAAATGCCAGAAGTGATTGTTGGGGATTTGGATTCGATTGAGAAAAAAGTTTTGAAATATTATAAAAGTAAGAATATTTTGATAAAAAAATTCCCGAAAGACAAGGATTTTACAGATTTTGAACTGATTTTGAAAGAAATTAATAAAATTTCGGAAAATAAGAATTTTGTTGAGAAAATATTTGTTGTTGGTGGGATTGGGAAACGAATTGACATGACTTTGAGCAACTTATTCATAATGGAAAAGTATAAAAATCTCGTTTTTTTGCAGGAAAATGAAGAAATTTTTTATGTAGAAAAATCTTTTGTCCTAAAAAATAAAAAAGAATATGAATTTTCAATCATTCCAATTAGTGAAAAAGTTGAAAAATTAACCTTGAAGGGCTTTAAATTTGAAACAGATAAAATTGATGTGAAAAGGGAAAGTTCCAGACTTGTGAGCAATGTAATCTGCGGAGATGAGGCAAGTGTGGAATTTGAAAATGGGAAACTGATAATTATTTTGAAAAATAATAATAAAAATATTTAATAATAGATTTATTTAACAACTTATTTTTATTAATAAATATTTTTTCTATAATTAATATATTTTTTCTTTTTACAGGATTGCTCATTGCCGAAAATCCTGTACCTATGGCTAGACTCCGACTTTTATTTGCTCAACTCCGAAACTCCTCCTTCCAGTCGTCAAACAGTCGTAGTCGAACAAATAAAAGCTCCGTCGGTTTACTAAAATGATAGATTGTATAATAAAATACAACAAATTTAAAATATAAGTTTAAAAAATGGTTTATTGAGATGATTAGAGTAAGAATTAAATATTTTAAAGTTTATTAAAAAAATAAATTTGTAAAAAGGATGTGTATAGATAATGAAAAAATTTAGAATTGAAAAGGAACATCAGAGGATGAAAATCTCGCAGTATTTGCGGGAAGTGCAGAATTATTCGGGGAGAAGTTTGAGAAATGTGGAAGTTTTTTTGAATGGAAAGCAGGTAAGATTAACTAAGAAATTGCCGTCACACGGAAATTTGAGAGTTGTTGAGAAGAAAAAGGGGACGGACATTAAGCCGATTAAACTGCCACTTGATATTATTTTTGAAGATGAAGATATTTTGGTTGTGAATAAAGAGCCATTTTTGCTGACACATCCGACACAGAAAAAAGCTGATTTTACACTTGCAAACGGAATTGTAAATCATTTTTTGGAAAAATATGGTGAAGTTCGAGTGCCACGATTTTACAACAGGCTCGATATGAATACATCTGGGCTGATTATTATTGCCAAAAACAGTTTTGCACAGGCATTTTTACAAAATTTTTCGATTTTTGACAAAAAATATCTGGCGATTGTGAATGGAATTATTGATAATAAGGAAATTGCTAGAATCAATGAAGAACTTGCAAAAGATGGGGAAAAACATAAGATTCAGGATTTGGAAAAGGAAAATTTGAAACCTGAAATTGAAAAAGTTAATTTTGGAGAAATGAAAAAATACGATGAAATGGAAAAAATAGAAAACAATTTAACTTTTGAAAATAAAGATAATAAAATTGAAGAAAATACAGATTTTAACAGTAAAAAAGAAAATAATAATTTAAATCTGAAAAATAAAAGTAATTTTGAAAATATAAATTTTACAATAAATGAAAATATAGATTTTAACAGCAAAAATGCAAAAGATAATTTAAATTTGAAAAATAAAAATGATTTTAATAATGAAATTTTGGAAAAAAATGGAATAAATAAAATAGTTATTGAAAGACGGATTTTTCGGGATGGAGATAATTTGGAAAGGATAATTGATGGGCGGGGGCAATACGCAAAAACGGCTGTAAAAGTCTTGAAAACTTACCCTGAAAAAAATGTGACATTAGTAGAATGTGAACTGTTTACTGGGCGGACTCATCAAATTCGAGTTCACCTAAAATCCATCGGACACACAATCGTAGGAGACGAACTTTACGGAAATGGCTTAAACAAAGAACTTGGAATAAATAGACAATTTTTGCATGCTTATAAGGTAAAATTTACACATCCTGCAAGCAAAAAGGAAGTTGAACTGGAAATACCAATTTTTTCGGATATGAAAGAATTTTTGGAAAAATAGAAAAATTATATTTTTTACAAAAAACTATTTTTAAAATAAGAATAAAAAACTTACGATTTGAAAAACAAAAAGAAAGGACAAAAAATGAAAAAATTTAATTTTTCGGTTGATTTGATAAATGATAATATTTTGAAGTCGCTTCTGATTTTTTCGATACCGATACTTGTGTCGAATATTTTTCAGCAGCTTTACAATATGGCGGATATTGCTATTGTGGGGCATACTTTGGGAGATAACTCGCTTGCGGCCATTGGGGCTTCGGCTGCTATTTTTGAACTGATTTTTGGATTTGCGTTAGGAATTGGAAATGGGCTTAGTATGGTTACGGCTAGAAATTATGGGGCGAATAATAAGAATCTTTTGAAAAAGTCTGTGGCTGGCTCGATTGTTATTGGAATTTGGATTACTGTGGGAGTAATGATTTTATCACGGTTTATTCTTATGCCATTGCTAAAAATATTACATACACCTGAAAATATTATAAATGAAGCATTTGAGTACATAAATATAATAACAATGTTTATTGGTGTAACTTTTTCCTACAATTTATCGTCAGGACTTTTACGTGCAATTGGAAACAGCTTTATGTCGCTCGTATTTTTGGTAATTGCTTCAATTTTAAATATTTTCCTTGATATTTATTTCATAACTTCCCTTAAAATGGGAATTGGAGGAGCTGCGGTTGCAACAGTTATTGCACAGGCAATTTCAGTTATCTTAAGTATTATCTACATTTACGTAAAAGAGCCAATTTTAATACCTAGAAAAAAACATTTCAGATTTGATAAAAAATTGTACAAGGAACTACTTGGACAGGGACTTTCTATGGGATTTATGATTGTGATTGTACTTATGGGAACGCTTATTTTACAGTATGCGATAAATGGGTTTGGATATTTGATTATCGCTGGACATACTTCGGCAAGAAAACTTATGGGATTTTGCAACATTCCGCTAACTACAATAGCACTCGCACTTGCAACTTTCGTTTCCCAAAATAAAGGTGCAAATAAAGTAGATAGAATCCGAAAAGGCGTATTTTACGCTAATATGATGGATATAATTTTTGCAATCGGAATCACAATTTTTGTATATTTATTTTCCAAAAACATGATTCACCTGATGTCAGGCTCCGAATCTGAAATCGTTCTCCACAACGGCTCAACCTACCTAAAAATCGCCTCTCCATTTTTCACAATACTAGGAATTCTCTTTAACTTGCGATACGCTTTACAGGCTCTTGGAGAGAAATTAATCCCTCTTGTTTCCAGCGTAATAGAATTTTTCGGGAAAATAATCTTCGTAATTTTTATTGTGCCAAAATTGGGTTATTTTGGTGTAATGATTTGCGAGCCACTGATTTGGATTGTGATGGTGGGGCAACTGGGAATTGCGTTTTATGGGAATGAGTATGTGAGGGGTTTAAAAAATAATTGATTTTTAAAATTAATAATTGTATAATTTTTTAACAGTGAATAAAATAGGAGGAAAAAATGAGTATTAATTTATCAAAAAAGAAAAGAGATAACATGTTTTCTTTTTTAAAGGAATTAAAGAAAAAAATGGAAGATAAAGAAGATTTGAGAAAATTAATTGAAATTGAAAGAACTTTGCAAGAAAAAAAGTACGGATTAATTTGGGAAGAACATAAAGAAAAAATAGATGAAATATTGGAAAGAAACATTCCAATTTTAAGAGAAATCGAGGATAAAAAGCTCACAAACCCTGAAAAAATCGGGGGGGGGAGGTAGATTCCTTTAATTATTTAATAGAAGGAGACAACCTTCATTCTTTAAAAATATTAGAGAAAACACATAGAGGGAAAATAGATGTTATTTATATAGATCCTCCTTATAATACAGGAAATAAAGATTTTATTTATGACGATAATTATGTTGATAAAAACGATGGATATAGACATTCAAAATGGCTTTCGTTTATGAATAATAGATTGAAGTTTGCCAAAAAATTGTTAAAAAATAAAGGTGTTATTTTTATTTCAATTGATGATAATGAACAAGCTCAATTAAAAGTGTTATGCGATGAAGTATTCGGAGAGCAAAATTTTATTGCAACTCTTTCTGTGGAGAATAATCCTAAAGGAAGAAAAAATTCATCATTTATTTCGGGAACAAACGAGTATTGTCATATTTATGCAAGAAATAAAGACAGGGCTAGTTTCGTTAAAAATATTCCTAAAGATGTGAAAGATTTGAAATTAGATGAAAATGGAAATTATGTTCATAATAGTGGTAAACGAGTGTTAGTAGGAGAAAATAAATTTAACGAAATTATAACAAATTTTTATTCAGATAAACATTATACAATTTATTATAATCCTATAAGTAAAGAGGCTATATTCAAAAAAGAAAAAAACTTAGCAAATGAAGATATTTCTTTAAAAAAAGAAGGATATGAACGTTATTATTCATTTAATGATGAAAAGTTTGTTGAAAATACATATACTTTGAATAAAATTAAAGAGTTATTTTATGATAAAAAATTAGAATTTAAAAATGGTAAGATCTATGAAAAAAATATGAATAATACCGTCAGAATGAAGAGTTTGTTAGTGAACAAAGAATATATGGCTATTGTAAATAATGAAAAAGTTAAATTTAAAATTGATTTAAAGACAACTTCTGCTAAACAAATGTTAGCTAATATTTTAGGTCACGAAAAATTTGATTATCCTAAAAATTTATCATATATAAAATTATTAATAAGTTTAATAGAAAATAAATCTTCAATCATTCTTGATTTCTTCGCAGGTTCAGGAACAACAGGACATGCAGTAGCACAGTTAAATAAAGAAGATGGCGGAAATAGGAAATATATTTTATGTACAAATAATGAAAATAATATTTGTGAAGAAGTTACTTATAAAAGATTGAAAAATATTCAAAAAGAGCTTCCCCATAATTTAAAATATTTAAAAACCGATTATATACCTAAAAGAAGTAAAGATGAAGATGATTTAAGTATTAGAAAAAAAGTTGAAAAAAATATAAAAGAATTGATTGAGCTGGAAAATCATATAGAAATAGATAATCAAAAATATATTATTGCAGAATCAGAAGAAAAAATGGAAGAAGACATAAATAGAATAGAAAAAAATGGAATTTTATTCTTGCCTCCTGGAATATTCTTATCAAGGATAGAACAGAGAAAATTGGATGAAAAAAATATAAAGCTGGTTAATATTCCAGAATATTATTTTATAAATGAACTAAGAGAGGCAGGAGAAATATAATGATAGGATTAAAATTAAAAGATTTTCAAGAAAAAGCTGTTGATTTTTTATTTGACAAAACAACAGACATTAAATCAAAAAGAAGGATATTATTACAAAGCCCTACGGGAAGTGGAAAGACTATAATATTAATTGGTTATGTTGAGAGATATTTAAATTATAAAGGTGATGACATTATTTGCTGGTTTTGTCCTGGAAAAGGTGAATTAGAAGAACAGTCAAAAGAAAAAATGGAAAAATTTGCACCAAATTTAAAAACAGGAGATATTTTTGATATTTTGAATAATGGATTTGAGCAAGGAACAAGTTATTTTATAAATTGGGAAACGATAACAAAAAAAGATAATAAAGCTATTAGAGAAAGCGAAAGGAAAAATTTATTTGAAAGAATAAAAGAAGCACATAATCAAAATTTAAAATTTATTGTTATAATAGATGAAGAACATCAAAATAATACTTTAAAAGTAAAAGATATTTTAGATAGTATTTCTGCTGAATATGAAATAAGAGTATCTGCAACTCCGAATAAACGAATTGTAGGAGAATTTCATGAAATTTTGGAAACAGATGTTATAAATGAGGAATTAATAACAAAAGCAATGTATATAAATGAAGATTTAGAAAATATTGAATTGAAGAATTTTGAACATGAAACAATGATTTTACTAGAAAAAGCAGATGAGAAAAGAAAAAATATCTTGCAGGAATATAAAAATGAAAATGAAGATATAAATCCTTTAGTATTAATTCAGTTTCCTAATTTGAACGATGAATTAATAGAAAAAGTTGAAAGAAAATTAGAGGAAATGGGGTATTCATACGATAACGGTTTAGTTGCAAGTTGGTTTAGTGCTGATACCAAAGAAGATAAAAAAAGAAAATCAAAAAAATTGGGAAAAATAAACATTGGAAATTCAGTAGAGGAAAGTATTACAAAAAATAATGCAAAACCAGTATTTTTATTATTTAAACAGGCATTATCAACAGGATGGGACTGTCCAAGAGCGAAAGTTTTAATTAAATTAAGAGAAAATATGAATGAAACTTTTGAAATACAGACTTTGGGAAGATTGAGAAGAATGCCAAAAGCTAAACATTATGGAAAAGAAATATTGGATTGTTCATATTTGTATACTTTTGATGAAGAATACAAGCGTAGTGTAATAGCTGCAAAAGAAGGATTTGAAACAAAAAGATTATTTTTGAAAAAAGAACCCAAAAGTATAAGATTAAAAAAAGAAATTAAAAATTTAGATGGAAATTATGTAGATGAAAAATTAGTAAGAAATAAAATTTTTGAATATTTAAAAGAAAAATATAAACTAACTACTTCAAAAATAGAAAATAGAAAAAAATTAAGTAATTACGGATTTGAGATAGGAACTGTATTAAAAAGAGAATATTTGAGTGGAAGATTTAGAATATTTAATGAAATTGCTAAAATAAAAAAGGGACAAAATGAGATACAAATTGAAGTAAATACATATGCTCATGGTATAGAACTGCGACCAAAGATTGATAGATTAAAAAAGGTGTTAGGAATAAGTTATGGAAAAACTTTGCAATTACTACAACTATTATTTTATAAAGATTTCAAAAATTCTCAGTATAACTTATTAAATTTAAATTTGAGAGAATTTTATGCATTTATAATAAATAATGCGGATATTTTAAAAAATGATTTTCTAGAATTTGATGTTAAAATATCACATCAATTTCAAATTCTAAATATTAAAACAGTAGAGTTTTTTATACCAGAAGAAGAACATTATAAATTTATACCTTTCGAGAAAAATATAAGAATTTATGATAGTAATGTATATGAAAATTATGATACTTCTATGATAACAGAAGATTTTAGATCAAAATCTGAAAGATTATTTGAAAGGTATTGTGAAAATAATCCAAAAATAAAAAATGTATATAAAAATGGAGACTCAGGACAGCAATATTTATCTATAGTATATACAACAAATATGGGAAAACAAAGAAGTTTTTATCCAGATTATATAGTCCAGCTAAATAATGATAAAATTTGGTTAATTGAGACAAAAGGAGGAGAAAGTAAAGGACAAGATAAAAATATAGATGAATATGTAGAAAATAAATTTTCAGCTCTAAAACATTTTTCAGAAAAATATGGATATAATTTTGGATTTGTTAGAGATAAAGATGAAGAATTATATTTTAATAATACAAAATATGAAAAAGAGTTGTCAAAGGATAATTGGAAATTCATAGACGAAATATTTGATGGAATATGAAAAGCTAATTTAGAGATTTAATAATAAATTATAGCTATATTGTTATTTCAATCTTTTAAAGTCTTTTACTTCAAAATTAAAGTGGAACTACTGTAGTTAATATTAAACTTTATTAAAAAAATAGAAATTATATTTTAAATATTTAACAAGAGGTTTTAACCCCTTGTCATAAAAAAATAAATAAAATATATTTTCTATTTTTCAAATGGGACTTAGTATAAGCAACGATTTCTTAATGATTTCGTTGCTTAAAAATTATTGATTATTTTTTGTATTTTGATAATTTAATTTGTTATAAGACTGCAAAGTTTTTTGTTATCTGAAATACGATATAAATCCATTTTAGGTCTATTCTTTTTATCAAATGAATAAGATAATTTATAATTAGAAAAAACATTTGTTTTTTCATTCAAATTTGTAAAATAAATGGAATTTTCGTCTTCTTTTACTTCATAATCTAATTGTGAAAGTTCAAGGGTAACTTTTCCTGTTTTTAGTGCTGCACGATTGTCTAATATACTAATTGAAATAGAAGGTTTACCATCTTCATTTAAAAATTTTACATAAGTAAGTCCTTTAAAGGTTTTATCGATGGAATGAGTACATCTCCAAAGTTCTTTAGATATTATGTCAATATCAGAATTAGAAAAACTTAAACTAAAAGTCAGTAAAAACAACGCAAATATAATTTTTTTCATAAAATCACTCCTAAATAATAAATTTTGCATATATTTTATAATATTTTTTTAGGAAAATCAATAATAAAAACTAATATTTAAAATTTCACATTATTTTTAGAACTAAATGCATTTTGAAAAAATCCATCAGATAAGTTAAATTCAAAAGTTTCACGGCTGATGTAACCTACAGTTTTGTCGCTTTCGTAAAGTTGAATGAGAAAATTTGCCATTTCTTCGGATGTATGATAGTTTGGATAAGATTTATCATAATCAAAATTAGTTTTACCAGTTGCGATATTTCCAAAGTTAGTTTTGGTTGCGGCGGGTGCTAGGACTTTTGCTTTTAATTGTGCGTTGTTTTGCTTTAATTCTAGTGCAAGTCCTTCTGTGAAGGCGTTTACATAAAATTTTGTGGCACAGTAGACAATTGCGTTTGGAACGATTGTGTAGCCTCCTGCTGAGGAGATATTGATTAATTGGGAGCCTTTTTCGTTGTGGTAATCTTGGACGTATAAAGAAGATAGCAAAGTTAATGCCTCTACATTGAGATGAAGCATATCTGAAATTTTATTTAAAGACTGCTCTTTTACATCTCCATACATTCCAAAACCTGCATTGTTTATTAAAGTTTCAATGTGATAATTTTTTAATTTTGAATATAGTTCAGGGATTTTACCGACATCAGTTAAGTCAAAATCTATTACAAGAACGTCCAAATTAGGATTTTTCTTCAAAATTTCGCTTTTTAAGTCTTTTAGTAAATTCTCTCTGCGTGCAATCAGAATAAGATTTTTATTTCTTTCTGCAAATTTTAGAGCCATAGCTCTACCTATTCCCGAACTTGCTCCTGTTATAACAGTATATTTGGTTTTCATAGTTATTACCTCCATAAATTTGATAAATAAAGGATAGCAGTTAGAGTATAGTATAAGTCAAGAGTTTTTTGAAAGGAGAAAATAAAATGAAAAAGAATGAACAAAAAATAATGCAAATAAAGGAATTTTCAGAAAAAACAGGCTTAACTCCATATACAATAAGGTTTTATGAAAAAAAGGAGCTATTTCGTGTCAAAAGAGATGAGAAAAATAGAAGAATATACGATGAAACTGACATTGAATGGATAAAAATGTTAAAAAGATTAAAAGATATGGGAATGAAATTGAGCGAAATTAAGAAATATTCAGATTTACGATATGAAGGGAATGGAACGATAAAAGAAAGAATAAAAATTTTGACAAATCATAAAAAATATGTAAACGTAGAAATTGAAAAGTGGCAAAAATATTTACAAAATCTTGATGATAAACTTGAGATTTATGAGAGTTTTTTAAAAAGTAATAAAGATTAGAAGGAGAAAAAAGGATGGAAAAAAATGAAAATAAATTTATGTCAAAAGCAAAAAGCTTTTTAGCATTAGTTTTATTTACAGTGATTTACTTTTTCTTTCAGAAAACAATATATCCAGCATTGGCATTTTTGTTTTGGTTAATTTTTGGAATTTCGTTTAGTGCAATACTTTTTAATAGTTTGACACTTTTAAATCTTCCAGAATGGCTTACGATTTTTTTTAATATAAGTTTTTCTGTAATTGCTTTAATAACAGTACTTGGATTTATATTTTATTTAGGATATTTCTTATGTAGTGAATTTTTGAAAAAAATGAATAAAACTTTGTTAGTTAGTGTAATGATAGCGATTTTAATTTATTTTCTGTATAAAATTTTTACAGAACCTAATGAAGATACAACAATGTTTGCACCAACACAGCGTGAAATTTATATTTTCTGTACAGCATCACATATTTTTTATACAATCGGAGTATTTTTTAGTGATAAAGTCAAAAAAATATTAGATAGAATAAAATTTAAAAGAAAAAATAAATAAAAGAAGGAGAAAAAAGGATGAAAATAAATGAAAATAAATTTATGTCAAAAGCGAAAGGTTTTTTAGTATTAGTTTTATTTACAGTAATTTACTTTTTCTTTCAGAAAACAATATATCCGGCATTGGCACTTTTGTTCTGGCTGGTTTTTGCGATGCCGTTAGCAGGAATTATTATTAATGCTCTGGAATTTTTACATCTTCCGCAAGTGGCTATGACCACTATTGCTGTTGTAATTTCGGGAATTGCTTTAATAATGGTTCTTATGCTTGTGTTTTACTTAGGATATTTGTGCAGTAAATTTTTGAAAAAAATGGATAAAACGATATTAGGCTGTGTAATGACAGCGATTTTAATCTATTTTTTGTATAAAGTTTTTACAGAAACAGATGAAAGTACAGCAATGTTTGCGCCGACAGCACGGGAAATACATATTTTCTGTACAGCATCACATATTTTTTACACAGTTGGAGTATTTTTTAGTGATAAAGTCAAGAAAGTTTTGGACAGAATGAAATCTAAAAGAAAAAAATAAAAGAAGGAGGAAAAATAAATGAAAAAAAATACAAATAAACTTGTGAGAAAACCGAATAATTTTTTAGGATTAATTTTATTTACGATAATTTATTTTTTAGTTCAGAATGTGATATATCCGCTATTAGGATTTTTATTCTGGTTTTCTTTCATGCTGATTTTTGGAGGAATAGCAGATGCTTTGGGAATTTTAAAAATAAAAGAAATTCAAGTTATTTTAACTTATCTATTTTATTGTGTTTGTTTGGTAATATTATCTGGATTTATGTGTTATTTAGGATATTTATGTAAAGATTTTCTAGGAAAAATGAATAAAATAGGATTAAATACCGTAATGATTGTAATATTGATTTATTTTTTGTACAAAACTGTTGCTGGAGATCAAAATTCAATAATTGATGCTTTAATAGATGAGAAAAAGTATATATTTTGTACTATATTTCATATTTCGTATATAATGGGAGCATTTCATAGCGATAAAGTCAAAAAAATATTAGATAGAATAAAATTTAAAAGAAAAAATAAATAAAAGAAAGAGAAAAAAGGATGGAAAAAAATGAAAATAAATTTATGTCAAAAGCAAAAAGTTTTTTAGGATTAATTTTATTTACGATAATTTATATTTTTCTTCAAAAAATTATATCAGCAGCTTTTTTTCTATTTTTAATGGCTTTTATGATTTCTTATGGAAATACAATTGAAATATTGATGATTCCCTTGATAATAGCGCTTGCATTTGTGTATTATTTTGGATATTTGAGTAAAGATTTTTTTCAAAAAATAAATAAATTATTTATAAGTGGTGTGATGATTATAATTTTACTTTACTTTATATATAAAATTTTTAATAATAATGAATTTGAGGCGGGACAGACAACAGTATATATTTTTTGTACAATCTCACATATCTCATATACAATTGGAGCATTTCATAGCGATAAAGTCAAGAAAATATTAGACAGAATAAAATTCAAAAGAAAATAAGTTTTTTTACAAATCCAATTTGCTTATGGCATTTTTATCTGTTATAATTATTTTACTAAGAATAAATAAGTTATTTATGAAAACATTATAATTTTTTTAGGAAAAATTAAAATAAGAATTCAATATTGTTGGGAAAAATTGGTAATTTAGATTTTTTTAGAAAGTAAGAGGGGGAATTAGGAATATGAAACGTTATTGTTACGCAAATTCTATCGAGAATTTTTTAAACGAAGAAAAAAGTAATTGGTTAAATAAAATGAAAAAGAATTTTCGAGAAAATTATAATTTGGAACTTGGAGAGCTGCAAATTAAGGCTTGGGATGATAGTTTTGAGCAGTTGAAAAAAATTCTTGTAAAAATTGAAGAAATTAAGAAAAATTTTAATATTATATTTGAATATGAATTGCCGTATGAAGGTGGGAGAAGGATAGATGTTATTATTTTAAGTAATGAGAAAGTTTTTATTTTAGAATTTAAAATGAAAAAGAATTTTTTGGTGGAAGATATTGATCAAACAGTAGCGTATTTTCGTGATATTCAAGAATATCATTTTGAATCAAGAAATAAAAAAATAATACCAATTTTAGTACTTACAAAATCTGAAAATAAAAAACCTAGGAGAAAAAAGAGCATTACTATATGTTCAATTAATTATTTATCAGAAGTAATTCAAAGAATAGTAACAAAAGAAAATAAAATGAATGGAAAAAATTTAAAAACTTGGATTTATTCAAAATATGAACCACTTCCTACAATTATAGAAGCTGCACGAGCTATAATGAAAAATGAGGAACTTCCCAATATTCGTAGAGTAAATAGCACTAGGATTCCCGCTGCTATAGAAAATTTACAAAATATAACTATTGATGCCAAAAAAAATAAAAAACATATTTTGGTGTTTGTTACTGGAGTGCCGGGAGCGGGGAAAACATATTTAGGATTACAGTATGTTTATGATATTTGTGAAAGTATTGAAGATGTAAATTCTGTTTATTTATCTGGAAATGGCTCACTAATAAAAGTTTTATCAAGTACACTGGGAAAAAATAGTAATGTATTTGTAAAAAGTATTCACAAAGTTATTAATGAGTATTTGGAAAAGGGAGCAACGGATTTTGATAAAAATGTAATTGTATTTGATGAAGGACAGCGTGCTTGGGATAAAGAACGAATGAATTTTAAGAAAAAGATTAATCGTTCAGAACCAGATATTTTAATTGAAATAGCAGAAAAACGGTTAGATTGGGGAGTTCTCGTAGTTCTTGTAGGAGAAGGACAAGAAATTTATAATGGTGAAAGTTCTGATTTAGCACATTGGAACGAGGCGATTAGTAAAAGTGAGAAAAAATGGGAAGTTATTTGTCCAGAAAGATTAACTTCTCTATTTGAAAATTCAAATAATGTTGTGAAAAATAATAATTTTGATTTGGATGTTAGTTTGAGAAGTCATTTAGCTAATAAAGTAAGTCAATTTGTGAATTTTTTGTTAAATGGTGATATAGAAAAAGCAAAAGAATTAGCTCCATCAATTTTAAATTCAGGATTTAATATGTATGTTACACATAGTTTTGGAAAAGCTAAAGAGTATTGTTTTAAAAGATATTCTAAAAATGAGAAAAAATATTACGGCGTAATGGCTTCATCTCAAGCTAAATATTCTGAAAATTTCAAAAATAAGAAAAATAATACTGATATAAATGTAGTAAAATGGTTTAATGATAATGATTTTAATTATCGAATAGAACAGGCAATTTCAGAATTTCAATGTCAAGGATTAGAAATTGATATGCCTATAATTGGCTGGGGTGAGGATATGTTGTGGAATGAAAAAGAAAAAAAATGGGAAAAATTTGATAAAAATAATGAAAGAGATAGTTTGTATCGTATTAATAGTTATCGAGTTTTGCTTACACGTGGACGTGATGGCTTTATTATTTATGTTCCAAAAAAATTATCACCAGTTTATGAAGTTTTAGTAGGAGTAGGAATGGAAATTTTATAATAATTTGACTTTTTTAATAAAAGTTAATTGTAAAAGAAAAAGACTACAAAAACTTGATAATAATAGAATTTACATAATAAAAGAGAAAAAACCTTTTCAAAAAGTAGAGAAAATAAAAAATTTAAGATACTGTATTAATATAATTTTATAGACTTTTAGAAATAAAAATATTTAATAACTAAAAGGAGCAGAATTTATGGAAAGAAAACACAAAAATATAATGTTGCTGGGGACAGGTTCTAATGTGGGAAAAAGCATAATCAATGCAGGATTTTGCAGAATATTTTATCAGGACAGATATAGTGTAGTGCCGTTTAAGTCACAGAATATGGCTTTAAATTCGTTTATTACGAAGGATGGAAAAGAGATGGGGAGAGCTCAGGTGGTGCAGGCTGAAGCGGCTAATATCGAGCCTCAGGCATTTATGAATCCGATATTATTAAAGCCTACAACAGACAGAAAATCACAGGTTATTGTAAATGGGAAAGTTTACAAAAACATGGATGCAAGGGAATATTTTGCCTATAAGCATAATTTAAAAAAGGATATAATGGCGGCGTACAATCACATAAGAGATAATTTTGATATTTGCGTGCTGGAAGGGGCGGGAAGCCCTGCGGAAATTAACTTGAAGGAAGACGACATTGTAAATACAGGAATGGCGGAAATGGCTGATTCGCCTGTTATTCTGGTTGCTGATATTGACAGAGGCGGAGTTTTTGCGGCAATTTACGGGACAATTATGCTGCTTGAGGAAAGTGAGAAAAAACGTATAAAAGGTGTAATTATAAATAAATTTAGAGGGGACAAGAGCCTTTTGACTCCTGGAATTGAGATGATTGAAGAGTTGACAAATGTGCCTGTTCTGGGAGTAGTGCCGTTTGTGCCACTAGGAATAGAGGAAGAGGACAGTCTGGGAATCGACAAGTATAATGTGAAAAAAGAAGGGAAAATTCGGATTTCGGTTATTAAACTAAAACATATATCGAATTTTACAGACATTGACGCACTTAGCCATTATAACGATGTTTCCTTGAAATATGTTACAAAAAGCTCTGAACTTGGAGATGAGGATATTATTATTATTCCCGGTTCTAAAAATACTGTGGAAGACATGAAGGATTTGATTGATAAAAATATAAGCAGGGAAATTATAAGGCTTGCAAAAAGAGGAACAATAGTATTTGGAATTTGTGGCGGTTTTCAAATAATGGGACAAAAAATAATGGATCCTCAAAATATTGAGTCTAATCTAAAAGAAATTTCAGGCTTAGATTTATTAGACATAGAAACAGTTATGGAAACGGCAAAAACAACAACACAGTATGAAAATAAAATAAAAAATGCAGATGGAATACTCGCTGGAATGGACGGTATTGAAATAAAAGGCTATGAAATACATCAAGGCTACAGCTATCCTGTACACGAGGAAAAAACCAAGATAAAATGTATCTTTGATGATGAAAAGCTAAAAGGCGCTGTAAAAGGAAATGTTGTCGGAACTTATATTCACGGAATATTTGACAATTCTGAGTTTACAAATCATTTTCTGAACGAAGTAAGAAAACTTAAAGGACTAGACAAAGTCGATGAGGACTTTAGTTTCAAAGAATATAAAAACAGGGAATACGATAAATTAGCACAAATTTTACGAGAAAATATCGATATTGAGAAAGTTTATGAAATAATGGGGATAGGACAAGAAACCAAATAGATTAAAATGAAAACGTAATTTAACATTTATAGGAAAAGTTTGTAATGAATTCATTATCAAAATAGGGTTTAGTATAAATTCTCTTAATAAAAAAACTGCACCTCTTATATTATACATAATTTTTGGGGTGCAGTCTAGTCAATCTATGAATTAAATAATATCTTTTTTAATCTTAATTACGATAATATCCTTCTCCATCATATCCTATTACATCTGGCGATGAACAATTGATTAGAGTCAATCCTAGTAAGCCTATAATTAATATTTTAAATATTTTGTTCATAAAAATCTCTCCTAACTATTATTTGAGGTAATTGTTTAATAATCTTCATACGTACAGATTCTTCCAGTTCCAAGCATACCTGTATTTGATCCGCTACAACCTGTAAATCTTTTGTTCTCATAAGGTGTTTTTCGACACTCTTTCTTATTTCCATTTTCATCTACAAGGCAATGTGGTCTCTCAATAGAGGTTTTTCCAGTGGGCCTGTCATAATCTCTACCTGTCAGAAAGTATTCTCTTTTAAGTCTTTGCCACTCTCTTGGATCAAACAATTCACAGCCTGTTATTGTTAATCCAAGTAAAATTAAAGCTAAAATTTTAAATACTACTTTCATAGACTTTCAACTCCTTTAATTTCATTATTAATATTATTATACATTATTTTTTTAATAAGAATTAATTATAAATATTGTAAAAAACTAAGTAGAACTAATGATTACCAATTTATAGTAAAAATTTTTTATAACTAAACAAAAAAATTATGAATATTTAAATATATGTTTGATTTTAAAAGATTTTTAATGTAAAATAAGATGAGAGATTGTATAAAAACAATTTTCTTGAAATGGAGGGAAAATGGATTTTCATGGTGGTAATATTTATAAAATATTCAGGGAAAAAAATATAACAGAAATACTGGATTACAGTTCAAATATCAATCCTTACGGAGTGCCTGAGAGCTTAAAGCAGAAGATTATTGAAAATATTGGGATTCTTGAGAGGTATCCTGATCCTGACTATGTGGAATTGCGTGAAAAATTGGCTCAGCTGAATAAAGTTGAACTGGAAAATATTGTGCTGGGGAATGGTGCAACAGAAGCTATATTTTTGTTCATAAAAGTAATAAAGCCCGAAAAAGTGCTGATTGTATCGCCTACTTTTGGTGAATATGAAAGGGCAGTAAGAGCGTGTAAAAATTCTGAAAGTCAAAAAATTGAAATTAAATATTTTGAACTGGAAGAAAAAGATGAGTTTAGACTTAGTATTAGGAAATTAAAAAAGGAACTTGAGAAAAAATATGATTTGGTAATAATTTGCAATCCGAATAATCCAACTGGAAAATTTTTAAAAATGGCTGAAACAGAGGAAATTTTGAGAGAATGCAATAGATATGATACAAAGTTATTTATTGATGAGGCATTTATCGAATTTTTAGAGGATGGACTAAAGGAAAGCATTGTAAATAGTGGGGAAAATAAAAAAAATTTGTTTGTAACTCGTGCATTTACAAAATTTTTTGCTATTCCAGGATTACGATTGGGATACGGAATTTATTTTGACAAAAATTTAGAAAAGAAAATCGCTGAAAAAAAAGAGCCATGGAGCGTGAACAATATCGCTGAAATGGCTGGAATAACAGTGCTTGATGATACAGAATACATAGAAAAGACATTAAACTGGATAACAGAAGAAAAAAGATACATGTATAAAAGACTGAATGAAATTTCAGGAATAAAGCCTTATAAAACTGAAGTAAACTTTATTTGTGTAAAAATAAAAGATGAACTGATTTCTAAAGGGCTGAATGTGAAAAAATTGCGGGAAAAAATGATGGAAGAAGGAATTTTGATAAGGGATGCGTCCAATTTTAAATTTTTGGATAAAAGATTTTTTAGACTAGCAATTAAGGACAGAAAGAGTAATGATAGAGTTATTGAGATTTTGAGAGAAATTTTAAAATAAAAAATTCGAACTTATCGGATTTGACAATAATTTATATATGAGAAATTCTGGCAATCAAGAGGAATTTAGCATTAATTTTTCAACTAATAAAGTAAAAATCACTACTGGTGGAAATATGTTTGATGAAAAGGCAAATAAACCTAAGGAAGAATGGAAAACTATTAAAGCTAATAAAAAATATGTGTTAGATGAAATGACAAGCGATATAGTCGATGAGATTGCGAAATATGCTTATTAGTATTTTAAATGGGGATTCTTATGATTTATAAGATATTCCCTATTATTTTATAGTAAAACTGCTTTAAAAATAAACTCAAAAGTTATGACTATTTTACTCGAACCCTAAATTTATATAATTTTTAGTAGTTTAATTTTAAATAGGTTTTAATATATTTTGTTATAAATTTACGATTAGAATGTTTGAGAATCTTATTATTAAATTGAATTGACAAAAAACGGAAAAATTAATAGAATATAGGTAATCGTCTGTGAGGAGAAAAAATAAAAAAATTAGAATACTAAAATTTATACATCATTTCATATAATAAATAAATTTAGTAATATTCATTTTGCAGATAGAAATTAAGAAAAAATATTTTAAAAAATTACAAAATTCTATAAAATAAAAATTGGAGAGAGGAAAAATGAAGGAAAATTTAGTAAAAAATTTTTATATTCTGAGTTTTAGTTATAAAAATTTGAGTTTGGAAGAAAGGGAAAAGTTTGTAAAAGAGGGGTATAGACATGTTTTGAGGGGGTATTTGGAAAAAAGGATTATAAAGGGGTATGTGGCTGTTGAAACTTGCCTTAGGATAGAGCTTTATTTGGATGTTAGCAAGGAATTTGAAATTGAGAGGTTAAAGAGGGATTTTAGAATTGATAAGATGAAGGACTATAAAGGTGCTGAAGCCGTGAATTATTTGTTGCGGGTGATTTGTGGGCTGGATTCAATAATAAAGGGAGAGGATCAGATTCTTGTACAGCTTAAAAAAGCATATTTTGACGCTCTTGACAAAAATATTACATCTTCATTTTTGAATATAATGTTTAATCAGGCGATAGAAACTGGAAAAAGATTTAGGACGGAAAGCAAGATAAATGAAAAAAATATTTCACTTGATTCGATAGCTGTAAAATTTATAAGAACAAAATTTGAGAGCCTTGAAAATAAAAAAATATTTGTAATTGGAGTGGGAGATTTGAGCCAGTCGATTCTTGCACTTCTTCACAAAATGAACAATTGCCATTTGACAATGACAAATAGAAGTTTACGAAAGTCTATTGAATTGCAGAAAGTGTATCCAGACGTTCAGACAGCAGAATTTAATGAGAAATATAATGTTATAAAAAATATGGATATTGTAATAAGTGCCACTTCTGCACCACATTTGATTCTTGAAACAGCGAAAATTCAAAATATTCTGAATGATGGAAAAAAACGGTTTTTCCTTGATTTAGCAGTTCCGAGAGATATTGAAACAAGTATTGGGGAGTTTGAAAATGCTTCGCTTTATCATTTGGAGGATATTTGGGATGAATATAATAAAAATGTGGAAAAACGGGATGAAATTGTAGAAAAATATTCTTACATTATTGAGGAGCAGTTGAAAAAAATAGCGGAAAAACTTGAAAAAAGAAGAAAATATACAAATCAGAAAAATATTGAGATGGGTGAAAATAGATGAAATCAAATAAAATAATTATTGGAACGAGAGGAAGCATCTTGGCACTTGCACAAGCAGAAAAAGTGAAGGAAATGCTTATTAAAAAATATGATGAATTAAGAAGTATGGAGAATTTTTGTGAAATTGAAGGGTTTGAGAAAAAAAATTCGCTGGAAATAGAACTGAAAGTTATAGTTACAAAGGGAGATAAAGACCTAAGGGACTTTACAAAAATAAAGGGAACTACGCAAAAGGACTTGTTTGTGAAGGAAATTGAAAAGGAAATGCTGGAAAATAAAATAGATTTGGCGGTACATTCGTTAAAGGATATGCCACAGAACACTCCAGAAGGACTTTTAAACGCATGCTTTCCAATGAGGGAAGACAACCGTGATGTGCTTGTTTCAAAAAACGGGAAAAAATTAAAAGAACTTGATGAAAATTCTGTAATTGGGACAGGAAGCATAAGACGGGAAAAGGAGCTTTTGAATTTGCGAAATAATGTAAAGATAAAAGCAATTCGTGGAAATATTCACACAAGGTTAAAAAAACTTGATGATGGGGAATATGATGCGATTGTGCTGGCTGCGGCTGGATTAAAAAGAGTTGGGCTGGAAAACAGAATTACTGAATATTTTGATACAGATTCATTTATGCCAGCACCAGGACAAGGGATTTTGTGTATTCAATGCAGGGAAAATGATAATAAAATACGACATCTTCTGAAAATTATAAATGATGATGAAGTTACGATAATGTGTAAAGCTGAAAGAGAATTTTCAAAAATTTTTGATGGAGGATGCCATACTCCGATAGGCTGTTCATCGGTTATTGAAGGAAATACATTAAAATTAAAGGGAATGTTTAATGATAACGGAACCAGAATATTTAAAGAAGTTGAAGGAAATAGGGAAAATCCAAAGGAAACTGCACAAAAATTGGCTGAAGAAATAGAAAAAGAGGAGATGAAAAATGAGAAAAGGTAAAGTTTATATCGCAGGAGCAGGCTGTGGAGATGAGGGGCTTATAACTTTAAAATTGAAAAACGTGATAGAAAAAGCTGATTGCATTGTTTATGACAGGCTTGTAAATGAAAATATCTTACAATATGCAAAATCTGATGTAGAAATGATTTATATGGGTAAAGAAAATACTGCTGGAGGAAAATTGCAGGCAGAAATAAATAATAAATTAGTTGAAAAAGGTAAAGAAGGACTTGAAGTTCTAAGACTAAAAGGAGGAGATCCTTTTGTATTTGGACGAGGAGGGGAAGAAATAGAGGCTTTAGTTGCTGAAAATATAGATTTTGAGGTAATTCCAGGGATAACTTCTTCAATCGCTGTGCCAGCTTATGCTGGAATCCCTGTTACTCACAGAGGAATTAATACTTCCTTTCATGTATTTACTGGACATACGCAATTTAATGGAATAGAACTTGATTTTCCAGTTATTGCAAAATTGGAAGGAACTTTGGTCTTTTTAATGGGATTAAGCAATCCTGAAAAAATAGCAGAAAACTTGATAAATAACGGAAAAAATCCAAAAACCCCTGTCGCAATAATAAAAGATGGAACAACGACAAGACAGAAAACTTACACAGGAACATTGGAAACAATAGTAAATACAGTAAAAGAGCATAATGTAAAATCGCCTGCCATTATTTTGATTGGAGAAGTAGTAAATTTACGGGAAAAAATGAAATGGTTTGAGAATAAGCCGTTATTTGGGAAAAATATTCTTGTTACAAGAAATAGGGAAAAACAACAAAATATATCAAATAAAATAAATGAACTTGGCGGACAGGCTTTGAGCCTTCCATTTATTAATATAGAGTATGTCGATTTTGAAATGCCTGATTTGAAGGAATACAGCACCCTTCTATTTAACAGCATAAATTCTGTTATTGGATTTATGAAGAAAGTTAAGGATATTCGTTCTTTGGGAAATGTTAAAATAGGTGTAGTGGGAGAAAAAACTGCTGAAGAAATTGAAAAATATAAAATAATTCCAGATTTTTATCCAAAAGAATATACGGTAGAAAGACTGGCTAGCGAAAGTGTGAATTTTACTAAGGAAGGAGAAAAAATACTGTTTATAGTATCTGACATTTCTCCAGTAAATGAAAAAAAATATTCAGATTTATACAACCGAAATTATGAAAAACTTGTAGTGTATAAAACTCAGAAAGTTGAAGTGGAAAAGGAAAAAGCAGAAAAATATATAAAAGAAAGCGACATCTTAATGTTTTTAAGCTCATCGACCTTTAAAGCTTTTGCTGATAGCATAAACTTAAGTGAAAATGAGGAAATAAAAGAAATTCTGAAAAATAAAGTTATAGCCTCAATCGGCCCTGTTACTACAAAAAGTATTGAAAAATATGGATTAAAAGTAGGAATAGAGCCTAAGAAATATACTGAAGAAGGATTGTTTGATGAAATTTTGACATTTGTTGATAGTTTAAAATAAGAATATTAATCATAGATTGTAAAATATATTGCGACAAACAAAAAAAATGTAAAAACTCATGATAATTTCGTGTTAAAATGTTAGTAACCACAAAAACATTTTTTCAATTTTGTTTAATACAAAGTGTTTTATTTTTTAAATACACTTATATAAACTTAAAATATAATTTTAAAAATTTTTTTTAAAAGTATTGACAAAATGAAAAATCGTAGTATACTCAAAATGGAAGTTGTGTTACAATGGAGTATGCAAAACTTTTGAAAAGACTGTTAAATAGCGAAAAAATCAACTAAACTAAACATATTTAAGAACAATAATATTTAAAGCAAAGGAGCTTGAGAAATTATTTATTTTTTTAGTTCCTTTTTTATTTTTGTCAATTAATAATTTTTTATATATAGACAAATTATTGATTTTAGAAAAATTAAGGAGGTGAAAAATTCGAATATTTTGTTAATAAAACAATTTAGGAGGAAAAAACTATGGCAACATTAAATGCACTAGGAATGATTGAAACAAAAGGATTAGTAGCGGCAATAGAAGCTGCAGATGCAATGGTAAAAGCTGCAAACGTTACTCTAATTGGAAAAGAACACGTAGGTGGAGGATTAGTAACAGTACTAGTAAGAGGAGATGTAGGAGCAGTTAAAGCTGCGACAGATGCAGGAGCTGCGGCTGCTGAAAGAGTAGGAGAATTGATTTCAATTCATGTAATCCCGCGTCCACATGCTGAAGTTGAGACAATTCTGCCAAAAGGAAGAGAATAATTTTTAAGTTCTTAAAATAACATAGCATATAAACAATGTTTATTAAATAAAATTTTTAGGAGGAAAAAACTATGGCAACATTAAATGCACTAGGAATGATTGAAACAAAAGGATTAGTGGCGGCAATAGAAGCTGCAGATGCAATGGTAAAAGCTGCAAACGTTACTCTAATTGGAAAAGAACACGTAGGTGGAGGATTAGTAACAGTACTAGTAAGAGGAGATGTAGGAGCAGTTAAAGCTGCGACAGATGCAGGAGCTGCGGCTGCTGAAAGAGTAGGAGAATTGATTTCAATTCATGTAATCCCGCGTCCACATGCTGAAGTTGAAACTATTTTGCCTAGATAAAGGGATTTTTAGAAAGGATTTGTCAGATGGAAGAAGAAAAAAAACAGAGAATGATACAGGAATATGTGCCCGGTAGACAGTTGACTCTGGCTCACATAATTGCAAATCCACAAAGAGATTTATCAAAAAAGATAGGGCTTTCCGAAAATAATACAAATGCGATAGGAATACTTACAATAACTCCGGGAGAAGCGGCAATAATTGCGGCAGATCTGGCTACTAAAAGTGCAGGAGTGGAAATAGGATTTGTTGACAGGTTTACAGGATCGGTTGTAATAAACGGAGATGTGGGAAGCGTAGAAGCTGCTGTAAATGAAGTAGTTTCATATTTTAAAAATGTACTAAGATTTAGCATAACTCAAATAACGAGGTCATAAAATTGAAAAAGATACTTTTAATAGGAAAATCAATGTGCGGTAAGACAACATTGACTCAAAGAATACACGGTCTGGATATACAATATGAAAAAACACAGATGTTAAAGTATTCTGATGATATTTTAGATACGCCTGGTGAATATATGGAAAATAGAATGCTTTACAAGGCTTTGATTATAAGTTCGTATGACTGTGATGTTATAGGAATGGTACAGGCGTGTAATGAGGAGCATAATGTTTTTCCGCCAGGATTTTCCACAGCTTTTACAAAACCTGTAATTGGAATTGTAACAAAATCTGATTTGGGTGGAGATGTGGAAAGAGCTTGTGAAATATTAGAAAATGCAGGAGCCCAAAAAGTTTTTGTTGTAAGTTCTTATGAAAATAAAGGAATTGAAGAGCTTGTCAAATATCTGGAAGATGATAACGGGCAGTTAGAAGGTGATAAATAAATGGATTCGTACGGATATGTGGAAACACGGGGACTTGTAACGGCAATAGAGGCTGCCGATGCTGCATTGAAAGCTGCTAATGTAACATTGACAAACTATTACTATGTAAAAGGTGGAATTGTAACCATTGAAGTGATGGGAGATGTTGCTGCTGTAAATGCCGCTGTGGATGCCGCCGTTGAAAGTGCTAAAAGACTTGGCAATTTCCTGAGTAGCAATGTTATTGCAAGAGTGGCTACTGAAACGAAGAAAATCCTAATAAGTGATAATGGAAAAAAATCAGATGAAAAGACAGTTGTCCAAGAAAAATCTGAAGAAAAAGTTATTGAAGAAACTCTAGAAGAGAAAATAGAAGAACAATCAATAGTTGAGAATACAGATAAAAAAGAGGCAATAGTTGAACAAATGGAGGATATAGTAGTAAAAGAGCCTGCTCAAGAGATTTTTGAAAAAGCATCTGAAGAAATTTCAGAAAAAATTGAAACAATAGAAAAAGTGGAAGATGTACCTCAAAAAGAAGAAGTAAAATCAGAATTAAATGACGGTAATCAGGAAAATAAAGAAATCTCACTAAAGAAAACTTCCAAAAAAGAAGAAGAAATAAAAAAATTGAGAAAAGAATATCAGGATATGAAGGTAGCTGACTTAAAAACGAAGGTAAATAACCTTAAACTTGGCTATACTTGGAACCAGATAAAGACAATGCCAAAGAAAAAATTGATAGAAATTTTGATAAAAAATAATCAGGAGGAATAGAGATGGCAACATTAAATGCATTAGGAATGATTGAAACAAAAGGATTGGTAGCAGCAGTAGAAGCTGCAGATGCGATGGTAAAAGCTGCAAATGTTACTTTAATCGGAAAAGAACACGTAGGTGGAGGATTAGTAACAGTATTAGTAAGAGGAGATGTAGGAGCAGTTAAGGCTGCAACAGATGCAGGAGCTGCAGCGGCTGAAAGAGTAGGAGAATTGATTTCAATTCACGTAATTCCTCGTCCTCATACTGAAATTGAGGCTATATTGCCTAAAGCAAGAATAGTTGAGGGTGAATAAGAGAACTTAAAGTAATCAGATAACAGTGATTATTTATAGAAAGGACAAACTATGGATAAAGATTTACAATCAATACAAGAAGTAAGAGATTTATTAAATAGCGCAAGTAAAGCATTTGAAGAATATAGTCAGTTCTCGCAAGGTCAAATTGATGAAATAGTAAGGGAAATCTGTGAAGAAGCTCAAAAACATGAAGTTGAGCTAGCAAAACTTGCTAATGAAGAAACAGGATTTGGACGTTGGGAAGACAAAGTTCTAAAAAATAGACTTGCTTCAATAGGAGTATATGAAGCTATAAAAGATCAGAAGACAAAAGGGATAATTCTTGATGATAAGGAAAAAAGAATAACTGAAATAGGAGTTCCAATGGGTATAATTGCAGCCTTGATTCCATCAACAAATCCTACTTCATCAACAATTTATAAAATAATGATAGCATTAAAGGCAGGAAACGCAGTAATTGTAAGTCCTCACCCAAATGCAAAGGACTGTATAATTAAGACTGCAGAATACTTGATAAAAGCTGCTGAAAGAAAAGGTGCTCCAAAAGGACTTATTGGAGTTATAAAAACACCTACATTACAAGCTACACAAGAACTTATGAAACATAAAAAGACTTCATTAATTCTTGCAACAGGTGGAGAAGCAATGGTAAAAGCTGCTTACAGTTCAGGAACACCTGCAATAGGAGTAGGACCTGGAAATGGACCTGCGTTTATTGAAAGAAGTGCTGATATAAGAAAAGCCGTTAAAAGAATTATTGACAGTAAAACTTTTGATAATGGAGTAATTTGTGCTTCAGAACAATCAATAGTTACAGAAGAAGTAATTAAAAATCAAGTAGTAGATGAACTGAAAAGACAAGGAGCATACTTCCTTAACAAAGATGAAAGAAATAAAGTTGGAAGCATCCTTATGCGTGCAAACAACACAATGAATCCAAAAATAGTTGGGAAAACAGCTTTATATATAGCTGCAATGGCAGGAATAACAGTTCCTACAACTACAAAAGTACTTGTTTCTGAAGAAACAGAAGTTTCTCATTTAAATCCATATTCAAGAGAAAAATTATGTCCTGTATTAGGATTTTATACAGAAGAAACTTGGGAAAAAGCATGTGAAAAATGTATAGAAATTCTTGAAAATGAAGGAATTGGACATACAATGTCAATGCACACAAATAACGAAAATATCGTAAGAGAATTTTCATTGAAAAAACCTGTGTCAAGACTACTTGTAAATACAGCTGCGGCACTTGGAGGAGTAGGAGCAACAACTAATCTTTTACCTGCATTTACATTAGGATGTGGAACTGTTGGAGGAAGTGCAACTTCTGACAATATTGGACCATTAAACCTTATAAACATTAGAAGAGTAGCTTATGGTACAAAGGAACTGGAAGAATTGAAAGAAGAAGGTTCATGTGTAAATACATACTCAGTTGATAATTCACGAGTGAACGAAAATGAAATTGAAGATATCATAAGAAAAGTATTGGACGGAATTATAAAAAAATAGATAGGGTGTGATAAAAAATGCCTGTTATAACAGAAGGAATGCTTAGAAAATTAGATAAGGAAGGGCAGCTTGAAAAAGTACATATAACTGAAAAAGACATCCTTACACCGTCAGCAAGAGAGTTTTTAAATGTAAAAAAAATTGATTTTAGAATAAAAAGATCACAGGATCAAGTTGTGAATAGCGAATCAGACAATGTAAACAAAGTTAAAGACTCTCAAGCAAATACTTCCGAAGAAAAAGCCCCTCCAAAAAGACAGTATAAAGACTATATTACAGGAGCAACTTATGATAAAAAGCCTGAATTTATGACTCAACTGTTTGGAAATGAACTTGTTGTAAAAAATCATAAGAGAATTGTTTTACGAGGTAAGTTTGATATTTTGCAGGCTGAGGTAATAAGATACTGGAAAAAATATGAAAAGAATAAAAAATTGGAAAGTGACTTTGCACAGGCATACAGATTTGTAAGAGATTTGTTTATAAGTGAAATGACTGATACACCGTTTCAGGAAAGAGATGTTCTTGGATATGACATTGATACGTTAAAAGATATAACTCATAATACAATTAAATATTACAAAACAGGACATCTCTTTGAAATAAATGCTGACTTTGATGAAACAGTCATTGATATAAACTGTCTTAGAGCTTTGTCAAGAGAGTGTGAAGTTGCTGCAGTAGATGCTTTTTATAAGGAAGGGAAGACGGAAAGAGTAGACATGCTAAAGGCACTAAACCGTCTGAGCAGTATATTGTACTTGATGATGTTAAAAGCAAATAACGGAGATTATAAATCATAAGCTCTGAATTGGGAGATATTATGGACAGAAATGAATTGGAGAGAATAATAAGAGATAAGTTGCAGGAAATTCTGACAACAGAAAAAAAAGATACCTTTATGGTGGAAGCATCAGGTCGTCATGTGCACCTTACTAAAGAACACGTGGAAGCACTTTTTGGAGAAGGATATGAATTGACACCTGTAAAAGATTTATCACAGCCTGGACAGTTTGCCGCAAAGGAAAGAGTCAGAGTAATTGGACCAAAAGGAGAATTTTCGAGTGTTGCAATATTAGGACCATGCAGAAATTTTTCTCAAGTGGAGTTATCACTTACTGACTGCCGTGAAATTGGAGTCAAAGGAGTAATAAGAGAAAGTGGAAAAATTGAAGGGACACCAGGAATACTTATAGGTGTAGGTGATAAATATATACAGTTGGATAAAGGGCTTATAGTCGCAAGAAGACATATACACATGACAAGTGAAGATGCAAAAAGATTTTCTGTAAATGATGGTGAAACTGTGAAAGTAAAAATTCATAGTGACAGACCATTAATATTTGATGATGTTTTAATAAGAGTAAAGGACAGTTTCAGATTGAGCATGCATATTGATTTTGATGAAGCAAATGCTTGTGGATATACTTCAGGAGTAACTGGAAGCATTGTAAAAGATTAAAGTGAAAAGGGCAGGAGATGAAATGGATACTCAAGATTTAATAGAAGTGCTTGCAAGGGAAGTATTAAAGGAAATTGCCAAAAGAGAAAATCAAAGTTTATCTGAAAATATCAAACATTCTCCTGAAAAATCAATAATAACAGCTTTTTTAGGAAATGATGAAGTCTTGAAGGATGAACTTAAAAAAGAGACATCAGTTGTAGACAACATAAAGTTGGACAGTACATGGGAAGAAATAGAAAAAAATGAAAATAAAAAGAGACTTGTTGTATCAACTCTTGGAATAAATGATTTAATTGATCTCTCACAAGGGAAAAAAAGTATCATAACAGAATTTCTTTTTAATGAAGGAGAAGTTCTGCTTGTGGAAGAAGGGCTGGAATATAAAAAATATACTAAACCTGCTGCATTAATAAGCCTTTATGATGAATATGTCAAAAAAGTTCAAGAATTTGGAATAAAGGTTGTGAAAAGAACAGAAGTGAAAAATGCTTTTGATGCTAAAGAAAAAGTGTATCTAAAAGGTTTGGTAACAGAAAGCAGACTTAGAAAGCTAGGATTAAAAAATCAGATACTTGAAGTTGATGCAAAATCTAAAGTGACTTCCCTTGCGATGGATTATATAAAAGAAAATAGCATTGAACTTTGCTATGAAAGAGGACAATAACATGTTAATTGGAAAAGTTGTAGATAATGTCTGGGCAACAAGAAAGGATGAAAAGCTAAGAGGACTAAAACTTATGGTAGTTGAAGTGGAAGGTACAGGTGAAGGTCATGGAAGCAGAAAAATGGTTGCAGCCGATTATATTGGTGCTGGACAGGGCGATAAGGTAATAATTGTTACTGGAAGTTCTGCAAGACATGTATTTGATGCTGAAACTCCTGTAGATGCGACTATTGTAGGAATAATAGACAGTTTGGAATCGGAAAAGGAGTAAAAAAATGGGAAAAAGATTGATAACAGTAAAAAATCTTTTTGAATATATTCAAGATAAGGAACTGGTGGTTCAGGCTGATATGATTATTACTCCCGGAGCAAAAGACATGATCAGAGAACAAGGAATAGAAGTGAGATACGAAAAGACTTGTGGCGTGTCAAACTCTGCATCGGGAAATGAAATCAGAAAAAATACAAGAGATTGTGAGGATTTGGAAAAGAAAGTAATTGAAATACTTGTAAAAAATTACAAAATTACAGATTCTGACACAATCCGAAAAATATTATCCAAAATAAAGGAATTATAGTAAGATTACTTTAGAATAAAATTTAAAAGTAATAACTATTTTCTCAACTCTAGACTATTTAGATTTATTGGCTAAATATTATGAAGATTGAGAGCACAATAGAAAGGAAGTGGATTTAATGGGTTTATTTCAAATAAAGCCGGATATTCATTATGGTGCTAATTCTTTGGATATATTAAGAATAATGGAAATCGAAAAAGTATTTTTAGTAACAGACGAGAATATGGTCAAACTAAAAGTAGTGAATAGAATAACAAATATCTTAAAATCAAGAGGAATAGATGCTAAAATATATTCGGATGTTAAACCAGATCCCACAGATGAAGAAATTATAAAGGGTATGCTTGAGCTTAGTGCTTATGATCCTGACTGCATAATAGCACTAGGAGGAGGATCACCGATAGATGCCTGTAAATCAATGATTTATTTTACAAATAAGATAAAAAAGGCAATGGGGGAATATAAAAAGCCTAAATTCATAGCAGTACCAACAACAAGTGGAACAGGTTCAGAAGTAACATCTTATGCAGTTGTTACAACTCAAAGCAAAAAAATACCGCTAAGTGACAGTGAAATGCTGCCTGATATAGCAATTTTAAATCCAGAGTTTATAAAAACTCTTCCGCCATCAATAATTGCGGATACAGGAATGGATGTTTTGACACATGCTATAGAAGCTTACGTTTCAAGATCTAGAAACTTGTTTACAAATACACTTGCCATAGGAGCAATAAAAACTGTTTTTGCTGATTTAGTAAGCAACTTTGAAAATCCTGAACTTGAAAGAGAAAGAATTGATTTACAGATTGCTTCATGTATGGCAGGAGTAGCATTTAGCAATGCAGGACTGGGAATAAACCACAGTATAGCACATTCGCTAGGCGCAAGATTTCATAAACCGCATGGACGGCTTAATGCGATAATAATGCCAAAAGTTATAGAGTTTAATGCACAAAATAAGAATGCGGCTAGATATTATCGTGAAATTGCTGAAGCATTGGGATTTGCACCTAAGGAAGATGCAGAAGGAGTACAAATTTTAGCAAAAGCTATTAAAATGCGAGCTGCTAAAATGTCAATACCAGGTAGTTTAAGAGAGCTTGGTATACCTGAAGATCAATATTTTTCAGAAATGGAAAGCGTAATTGATCAGATAGAAAATGATATGTGTACTGGGGAAAACCCAAGAAGATTTAGCAGAATAGAAATGAAGCAGCTACTGACAGATTTATATTAAATTTGAGGAAAAGGAAAAAAGATGAGAAAAATAATAGTTGTAGATGATGAGCCGATAACAAGAATGGATATATGTGAAATATTGAAAGAAGCAAATTATGATGTAGTCGCTCAGGCGGGAGACGGATTTGATGCAATTGAGCAGAGCAGAAAATATAAACCTGATTTTGTAATAATGGATGTCAAAATGCCGATACTTGATGGACTGAAAGCAGCAAAAGTCATAACAGAGGAAAAATTGTCTAGAGGTATTGTTTTACTCACAGCCTATTCCAATAAGGAATTTATAGAAGAAGCCAAGAATATAGGAATAATAGGATATATAGTAAAACCCATTGATGAAAAATCCTTTATTCCTAATCTTGAAATCATATTTAATAAGCAAGAAGAATTTGAAAAGCTGGAAAAAAAATATTTAAAAACAAGTCAGAAGCTGGAGGATAGAAAAAAAATTGATATTGCCAAAAGTATTTTGATGAAAACAAGAAACTTTACTGAAAATGAGGCATATGAATACATAAGAACGCTTAGTATGAATAAAAGATGTGACATGGGAAAAATAGCAGATATTATAATTTTATCTGGAGATGAAGATGCTTAGAACGATATGTAGACAATATACGCAACTTTCAAATAAAGATATTGAAAAGCTGGAAAAAATATGTGAAGGGCTGCCTGTAATGAGTAAACTTCTAAAGGCAGATGTATTTATAGACTGCATGACAGAAAATAGAGATACAGCAATTGTAGTTGCTGAGGCAAAACCAAGAATAGGATCAAGCTATACTCAAAGTGTAGTAGGAAAATTTGCCTATAGGAAAAATGAACCAGCTGTACTTAGAACTCTTGAAACTGGGCATCCATCAAGAGATTATAAGGCGTTGACGCAAGAAAATAAAAGTGTAACACAAAATGTAGTACCTATAAGAAGTGATGAACAGGATGGAAAAATAATAGCCGTTCTTATAGTTGAAGAAAGAATGAATGAGGAAAATATCGGCAAGGGACTGAGCTTTTTGAACAATGCAACTGATGATATACTTATGAGTTCTGTTGGAATGATGCGAGAGCGGAAAATTATTGACTATATAAATGATGGAATTATAATCTTTAACGAGGAAGGTATATGCATATATGCTAATTCCAGAGCAAAATATGTTTACAGAAAAATTGGCTATAAGGATTCTTTCCTTGGAGAAAAATTTGATAATATTGTAATTGATAATGTTGAATTTGAAGATGTGCTAAGTGGAAAAGTAAATAAAAGATCTGATATAAATATATCAAATATGGTTCTTAGTCTTGAATATATATTAGTAAAGGAAACAAAGAGCGTTAAAAATGTAGTCTTATTTATAAAAGATATTACTGAAATTAAAGTGAAGGAAAAGGAATTAGTTCTAAAATCTGTTGCAATAAAGGAAATACACCATCGAGTAAAGAACAATTTGCAGACAATAGCAAGTTTACTTAGAATACAGGCTAGAAAGACTGATGATAAAGCTGTAAAGGCTGCATTTAGTGATAGTATAAATAGGATTTTAAGTATTTCAGTTACTCATGAACTGCTTGCACAGAATGGATTTGATGAGCTTGAAATAAAGGAAGTTATAAATAAGATTCTGAAAAATTCAGTGAGAGAGAATTTAGACGGGCATCTGAAACTTAAAATAGATGTCATTGGAGACAACTTTGAAATAAGTTCAGATAAGGCAACAACAATAGCCTTGATAGTAAACGAACTTGTAGAAAATTGTATAAAGCATGCCTTTAAAGGAAAAACTAAAGGACAAATAATAATAAAAGTGAAAAGAGGGGAAATAAAATCCCGTATTTCCATAAGTGATAATGGAATAGGAATGGATGAAAGAGATTTTGAAAAAGGAAGCATTGGACTGCAAATAGTTAAAAGTCTTGTGAAAGAGAAACTTTATGGGAATCTGGATATAAAGACTGGTAATAAAGGAACTGAGATTAGTTTTGGATTTGAAAATTGATGATTTAAAGACAAAGGAGTCTTGAGATGACAGAAGAAATACTAAGTGTGGGGATAGACATTGGAACTTCCACAACACAGCTTATTTTTTCAAAGATATATATAGAAAATAGAGGAAGCGCTTTTACAGCTCCTCAAATAAAAATAATAGGAAAAGAAGTTGTTTACAGAAGTGAAATTTATATTACCCCATTAGAAAATGAAACAAAAATAGATGCAAAAAGAGTTAAGGAAATAATAGAATCTGAATACAAAAAAGCAAATATACAATATAAGGATGTTTCAACAGGAGCTGTAATAATAACAGGAGATACTGCAAGAAAGGAAAACGCTAAGGAAGTATTGCAGATACTTAGTGGAATGGCAGGAGATTTTGTTGTAGCAACTGCAGGACCTGATCTTGAAAGCATTATTGCTGGAAAAGGTTCGGGAGCCTATGGATATTCTGAAGAAAAAAATACAAGTATCGTAAACTTTGATATAGGAGGAGGTACTACAAATAATGTTGTCTTTAACAGGGGAGAAGTGGAAGACACTACTTGCCTTGATATAGGAGGACGACTTATAAAATTTGATGAAAACAGGAATACACGTTATATTTTCAAAAAAATGTACGATATTGCTGAAGATGTGAATGTAAAGCTGGAACTAGGAAAACCTATAAGTGAATCTGATTTGAGAAAAATAACAAGAAGAATGGCACAACTTATTTTTGAAAGTGTAGAAATTTTTCCAAAAACAGAACTGTATCATAAAATCGTAACATATAATGACTTCAGAAAGCACAATAAAGACATTCAACATTACTCATTTACTGGAGGAGTTGCAGATTTCATCTATGGACGTGTAGAAAAAGATTTGTACAAGTATAATGACATTGGAGTAGTTCTTGGTGAAGAAATTGTAAAAGTTCTAAAAGAATTGAATATAGAGCCTTTAAAGTTAAGTGAAACAATAGGAGCGACAGTAGTTGGAGCAGGAAGCCATACTACAGAAATAAGCGGAAGCACAATTACTTATACTGAAGGAATCTTCCCAATAAAAAATATTCCTGTATTAAAAATGTCTGAGTCAGATGAGAATTTGCCTGTTAATGAACTGGGAAAAGTGATAGAAGGTAAACTAGACTGGTTTAGTTCTGAAAATGAACTTGAAAATGTGGCTCTTGCATTTAAAGGAAAGCATAATATGGCATATAACGAAATAATGGAATTATCTTTAGTAATTTCAGATATTATCAAAAGAAAGCATGACAAAAAACATCCTGTAATCGTCATAGTTGAAAATGATATGGCAAAAGTCCTTGGACAATGTATGAAACTGGAGCTTGTTGATTATGACATAATCTGTATAGATAGTGTTAAAGTAAGAGATGGAGACTACATTGATATAGGAGCGCCGCTAGGAAACGGAAATGTTTTGCCTGTCGTAATAAAAACATTGGTATTCAGTTATTAAATTAATAAATTTTAGAGAGGTGGCAATAAGATGGTATTAAAAACAAAATTATTCGGTCATACATATGAATTTAAATCTGTAAAAGATGTACAGAATAAGGCAAGTGAATTTAGATCAGGAGATGAACTTGCGGGAGTAAGTGCAAGTACAGCGGAAGAAAGAGTTGCCGCAAAAGCTGTGTTGGCTGAGTTAACATTGGCAGATTTAAGAAACAATCCTGCAGTACCTTATGAAGAAGATGAAGTTACAAGAATTATTCAGGATGCTGTAAATGAAAAAATTTATGGAGAAATAAAAAACTGGACTGTAAGTGAATTAAGAGAATGGATTTTAGATTCTCATACAAGTGGTGATGACATAAAGAGAATCAGTAAAGGTCTTACAAGTGAAATGGTAGCAGCAGTTGCTAAACTTATGAGTAATATGGACCTTATTCAAGGAGCAAGCAAAATAAGAATTAAAAAATTCTGTAATACTGAAATAGGTGGAGAAGGAATACTTGCAACAAGATTGCAGCCTAACCATACAACAGATGATCCAGATGGAATTATGCTATCAACTTATGAAGGGCTTAGCTTTGGGCAAGGAGATGCTCTTTTAGGATTAAACCCAGTTGATGACAGTGTTGACAGTGTTATGAGAGTGTTGCACAGATTCCACGAAATAAAGACTAAATGGCAAATTCCTACACAAATATGTGTATTAGCTCACGTAACTACACAAATGGAAGCAATTAGAAGAGGAGCGCCTACAGACTTAGTTTTCCAAAGTATTGCGGGATCTGAAAAAGGAAATGAAGCATTTGGAATAAATGGAACAATGATTCAGGAAGCAAGAGATTTGGCATTAAAACACGGAACAGCGACAGGACCTAACGTAATGTACTTTGAAACAGGACAAGGTTCAGAATTGTCATCAGATGCTCACCATGGTTGCGATCAGGTTACAATGGAAGCAAGATGTTACGGATTTGCGAAAAAATTTGATCCATTTATTGTAAATACGGTTGTTGGATTTATTGGACCAGAATATTTGTATAACAGTAAACAAGTAATAAGAGCTGGACTTGAAGATCATTTCATGGGTAAACTTACTGGAATTTCAATGGGAGTTGACGCTTGCTACACTAACCACATGAAAGCAGATCAAAACGATATCGAAAACTTGAAAGTATTATTAACAGTAGCAGGATGTAACTACTTTATGGCTATTCCTGCAGGAGATGATATAATGCTTAACTATCAAACATCTTCTTATCATGATGATGCTACATTAAGAGAACTATGTAACAGAAGACCTATAAAACCTTTTGAACAATGGTTAGAAAAAATGGGAATAATGAAAGATGGAAAACTTACAGATAGAGCCGGAGACGCTTCAATTTTCTTAAAATAGGGAGGAAAAATCAATGTTATCAGAAAGAGAACTAAAAGACGTAATTGAAAAAATAATAGGTGAAATGAAAATAGACGAACCATCAACAACTGTTGAAGAAAAAGCGCCAGTTGTCAGTACAAGCTCAGTTTATATCGAAAGCGGAGATGAGCCACGTGAAAATCCGCATATTGTAAATGGAGAAGTAAGAGATATTGGAAAAATAAACATAAAAGATCAAATGCTTGTGGATAATCCTGAAGACAGAGAAGAATATATGAAGTTAAAACAAAAAACATCTGCAAGACTTGGAATTGGAAGAGCTGGAACAAGAATGAGAACAGAAGTTTTGTTAAGATTAAGAGCAGACCACGCTGCAGCCCAGGATGCCGTGTTTAATGACGTACCTACAGAATTTCTTGATGAACTTGGATTGTTTGAAGTTACTACTGAATGTGAAAGCAGAGACCAATATATCACGCGTCCTGATTTAGGAAGAAGAATTTCTGAAGAAGGAATAAAGACAATAGAAGAAAAATGCAAAAAAAATCCAACAGTTCAAATATTATTGTCAGATGGATTAAGTTCAACTGCAGTTGAAGCAAATGCAAAAAATATAATACCTGCATTGTTAAATGGGCTTAAAGGATATGGAATTGAGACAGGAACACCATTTTTTATCAAATATGGAAGAGTTGGAGCAGGAGATCACGTTGGAGAAATTTTAAATGCTGATGTAGTTTGTATATTAATAGGAGAACGTCCTGGACTTACAACTGCGGAAAGTATGAGTGCCTACATTACTTACAAGGCTCGTCCTGGAATTTCTGAAGCAAAAAGAACAGTTGTTTCAAATATTCATAAGGATGGAACTCCATCTTCAGAAGCAGGAGCTCACGTTGCTACATTAATTAAGAAAGTAATTGATGCAAAAGCAAGTGGACAAGATTTAAAATTATAAATTAACTTAATAAAAAATAAAAATTAAAAACTTTAGGAGGAACAATGAAAGGCGATAGATTAAAAGCAAATGTACTAGCTGTAAGATTAATTCCAAATGTAGATAATGATATGGCTAAAGAGCTGGAATTACCTGAAGGACATAGAAGTATAGGAATTATAACAGCAGATTGTGATGATGTTACATATACTGCACTTGATGAAGCTACAAAAAAAGCTGTAGTTGATGTAGTTTACGGAAAATCATTCTATGGTGGAGCTGCAAATGCGAATACAAAACTTGCAGGAGAAGTAATAGGAATATTGTCAGGGCCTACTCCTGCGGAAGTAAAAAGTGGACTAGCTGCAGCAGTTGACTTTATTGAAAATGAAGGAGCATTCATAAGTGCAAATGATGATGATAGCATTGCATATTATGCACATTGTGTATCAAGAACAGGAAGTTACTTATCAAAAACAGCAGGAATTGCAGAAGGGGAATCATTAGCATACCTAATAGCACCTCCGCTTGAAGCAATGTACGCTTTAGATGTTGCATTAAAAGCAGCAGATGTAAGTTTAGTTGCGTTCTTTGGACCACCTTCAGAAACAAACTTTGGTGGAGCACTTTTAACAGGAAGTCAGTCAGCATGTAAAGCTGCGTGCGATGCTTTTGCTGAAGCAGTAAAATCTGTGGCAGATAATCCATTAAATTATTAATTGAAGAACCATTGTTATAAACTAGAATTGCCTTGTAAATTTATAGCATTAAATTTTTAAATAAAAAATATTTTTATTGGGCAATTCTAAATTTTTATAAAATATTTAAAAAATTTTTAAGTATAGTTCTATTTGTGTAATTAAAGTTTTTGTGATCCAAATTAATAAAAAGAATTTTATAGAAAATGATTTTGAATAAATATAATTTTGAGTATTTTCATTTAAAACAAAATAATTAAATGAAAATTTGGGAGGAATATAAAATGGGAATAGATAAAATAATAATTATTATTATGACTATCTTTATGGCAATAGGTGGAATAGATAAAATATTTGGAAATAAACTGGGATACGGTGAAAAATTTGAGGAAGGAATAATGGCTATGGGTTCACTTGCGGTTGCTATGGTTGGGATTATTTCTTTAGCACCAGTTTTAAAAAATCTTTTGACACCAATAGTAGGACCAATTTATTCAGCATTAGGAGCAGATCCGGCTATGTTTGCAACAACACTTCTTGCAAATGATATGGGAGGAGCTCCACTTGCATTAGAAATGGCTAAAAATCCAGAAGCTGGTAGATTAGCAGCATTTATTTTAGGCGCAATGATGGGACCGACTATTGTGTTTACGATACCAGTAGCATTGGGAATAATTGAAAAAGATGATAAACAGTTCTTAGCAAAAGGAATTTTAGCTGGAATTACTACAATACCATTAGGAGTACTTGCAGGTGGATTAGTAGCTGGATTCCCAATAGGATTGATTTTGGTGAATTTGATACCAATAATAATTGTTGCCACATTAATTATTTTAGGATTAATTTTTATGCCTGAAAAAATGACAAAAGGATTTGAAGTTTTTGGACAAGCGGTGGTAATTATAATAACAATAGGATTAGTAGCGGCGATAATTCAAGAATTAACAGGATTTGTGGTAATTCCTGGAATGGCTCCGATAACAGATGGGTTAGGAACAGTTGGGGCAATTGCAATAGTACTTGCTGGAGCATATCCATTAGTACATTTTATTACAAAAGTATTTAGTAAACCGCTTGAAGTATTAGGAAAAGGTCTTGGAATGAATGAAGCTGGAGCGGCTGGGTTAGTTGCAACTTTGGCTAACAATATTCCGATGTTTGGAATTTTAAAAGATATGGATGCAAATGGAAAAGTTATGAATATTGCATTTGCAGTAAGTGCGGCATTCGTTTTTGGGGATCATTTAGGATTTACAGCTGGATTTGCTGGTGGAAAATATACTCAAATGATTTTCCCAATGATAGTTGGAAAATTAGTAGCAGGAGTAACAGCGATATTTGTAGCGAAAATATTATTCTGTAAAAAAGAAACTGTAAAATAAAAATATGAAAAAATGATTACCTGAGGAGGTAAAAGATGAAATTTAGTATGAAAAAATTGATTGGATTATTGGTATTTTTAGTTATGGCATTCGCTTTATCAGCTGCTAATTTGGACGAATTGAGATGGGTTCCAAAAAACAGGGAAGCTTTATCAAAACTTATAGATGAAAATAAAAATCAAGGAAATTATGTAGTCTTTGACTGGGACTATACATCAATTTATCAAGACACACAAGAAAATTTGTTTAGATATCAGATAGATAATTTAAAGTTCAAAATGACACCGGCACAATTTTCAAAAGCAATAAGAAAAGATATTCCGCTTGATAACTTTGCAAAAGACTATGTTAATGTAAAAGGTCAGCCTATTAACATTACAAAAATAGCAAATGATTTGGATAAAAGATACACTTTTCTTTACAATAACTACATAAAAACTCAAAAAATGTCTTTGGAAAAAATTAAGCAAACTGAAGAATTTAAAGATTTTAGAGGGAAATTAGCATTTCTTTATGAAGCAATAGGTGGAAGTTTTTCACATGATGTAGCTTATCCGTGGGTACTTTACCTATTTGAAAATATGAGCGTATCAGAAGTTCAAAAACTAGCTAAAGAAGCAAATGATTTTGGAATTGGGAATAAACTTGGAAAATATGTTCTTGAGTCAAGTGATAAACTAACAGGTGAAGCAGGTAAAGTAAGCCATCAATATAAGAGTGGTTTGAGAACTCAGCCTGAAACAGCCAATTTGTTTCATGAATTTGAAAAAAATGGTATAAAAGTATATATAGTTTCAGCTTCTCTTGAAGATATTGTAAAAGTATTCGCAAGCAATAAGTCTTATGGATATAATTTAAGTTCTGATAGTGTTTATGGAATGCGTCTTGAAATGAACGGAGACAAATATGTTGCCGAATATAAGCACGGTTATCCACAAACACAAACTAAAGGAAAAGTTGAAGTAATTAATAAATACTTGAAACCTAAACATGGTGGAAAAGATCCGCTTCTAGTTGCAGGAGATAGTGAAGGAGATGTAAATATGCTTTCTGAATACAAAGGTACAAAGGCACTTCTTCTTATGAAAAGAAAAGGAAAACTTGACAATCTTGCAAAAGATGCTAGAGCGTTAATTCAAACAAGAAACGAAGAAACAGGGTTATTCGTTCCTGAAAATTAATTGAAAGATTTTGGAGGAAGAAATAATGGACTTAAAAAATTTAGATAAGGAAACATTGGAAAAAATATTAAGAAAAGTAGTACAAGAAGAACTTGGAAGAAAAGTTGGAGGATTTGAAAAACATATTGATAAAAGTGGAGTAGGAGTTGTTAAAATTCCTTCAGTAAAACCTGAAAGATTTGATACTGGAAATCCTAATGACAAAGTATTCTTAACTGATGTATTTACAATAGAAGAAAGCGGAAGATTGAGTTGCGGAGTTATGGAAATGGAAGAATCTGCATTTGATTGGGAACTGAACTATGATGAAATAGATTATGTAATAGATGGAACACTAGAAATTATAGTAGATGGACGTAAAGTTACAGGAAACAGGGGAGATGCCATTTTAATCCCTAAAGGTTCAAAAATAAAATTTAGTGCTCCTAACTTTGCAAGATTCTTATATGTAATCTATCCTGCAAATTGGCAAGACACTTGTAAATAAGTTAAATAAATACCCCTAAAAAATAGAGGCTGTAAAATGATACAACAATAACAGCCTCTTTACTTATTTTAGAAAATATAATGTATAAAACAGATTACTTGATAAAGATAGAAAAAATACAAAATGAGGTTATTTTATGGAAAAATTTTTTAAATTTTTAAATTCAGACAGATATCAATACACAGAAAGTGAGATTTATTTAAAAAATAATATGCAAAATGAAATTGCAACTTTTGATGTATTTTTGCGTACAAAAAAAGAAAATGACTATGCTGTAGTATATGGGATATCTGATGTTCTTGAGCTTATCGAGATACTTAACGAAACTTCTTATGACGATAAGAAGAAATATTTGTCAAAAATATTTGATAATTCTGATTTTATCGAATATATTGCGAATATGAAATTTACAGGTACGATAAAAGGGGTACGAGATGGAGAAATTGTATTTTCAAATGAACCAATACTAACGATTACTGCTCCACTTATACAAGGGAAAATCCTTGAAACGCCTATTTTGAATATTCTTCATTTTCAGACACTTGCGGCAACAGTCACTTCTAAAATTGTGCTAGCGGCTGAAGGAAGGGGAGTACTTTCATTTGGAACAAGAAGAACAGCTGGATTTGATGCAGCGATGACAATGACAAAAGCTAGCTATGTAGCTGGCTGCATATCTCACTCAAATCTTGTGGCAGAATATCTTTATGACTTGAAAAGCACAGGAACGATGACACATGGCTTTATTCAGACTTTTGGAATGGGAGAAAGTGCTGAATACAAGGCTTTTGATGCTTTTATAAAAATGTATAGAAACAAAAATCAGGCTCTTATAATGCTAATTGATACTTATGACACTCTTGAGAGTGGAATAATTAGTGCTGTGAAGGCATTTAAAGATAATGGCATAGATGATGAATACGAAGGAATGTATGGAATAAGGATAGATTCGGGAAATTTGGAAAAATTGTCGAAAGAATGTAGGAAAATACTGGATAAAAGTGGACTTTACAAAGCGAAAATTGTATTAACGAGCGGACTTGACGATAAAAAAATAGGAAATCTAATAAAAAATCAGGCAGAAGTTGATGTCTTTGGAGTAGGAGATGCCATAGCATTGCCAGAAAGAGAAATAAGCACTGTATATAAAATGTCTAAAATTAATGAAAATGATGTAATGAAAATTTCTGATGAAAGCGGAAAAACATCATTGCCAGGAAATAAGGAATTATATAGGATTTATGAAAATCAGGATTTTTATGATGTTGTGGCATTAGAAGAAGAAAAATTGGCAAATATAGAGAATATACAAAAAATAACGATAAATTATATTGAAAATGGTAAAAAAATAGAAAAAAATTATGAGCTTTTAGATTTAAAAAAGGCAAAGGAATATTATGACAGCAATTTGATTTACTTAAAAAAAATTTATAGTGAAAAGCTGAAAACTAGAAGAGTAAAATTATCAGAAAAATTAGAAAAATTAAAAAATTTACTTTTTGAAACAAAAAAATAAACATTTATTGTTAATTATAATTTAATTATAAAATATAAGAAAAACAAAGTTGTATCAAAAATATGTTGATAAATAGAAGATTAGATGATGTATATAATTTTTTTTGATAAAACAAAAAATATTAAAATAATTTAAAAAAATAGTTGCAAAAAATGAAAAAAACTATTATAATACAAACAGAGACAAAAGATAGTTTGATAATCAAATTTAAAAGATTCAGTAAGGTAAATAATTTTAGATGGAAAGGAAGTGTTATGAGAAAGGCGATTTTAGTAACAAGTTTTGGTACATCGCATAAGGATACAAGAGAAAAATGCCTTGACTCGATTCAAAAAGAAGTGGAGGCAAAATATGGAACTGAAAATGTGGAAAGAGCCTACACTTCAGGAGTTGTAAGACGAATAGTGGAAAGAAAAGAAGGAATCCACATATTTGATCAGGAGGAAGGGCTAGAAGCCTTAAAAAATAAAGGATATGATGAGATTATCACAATGTCTTTACATATTCTAGATGGAATTGAGTATTCAAAACTTAATAACAAGTATGGAAAAATTTCAAAACCACTTTTAGCAACTGATGAAGACTTTAAAAAAGTTGTGAGCAATGAAGAATTTAACAATCTTGAAGGAAATGATGCCATAGTATTTATGGGTCATGGATCCGAAAGTGCCGCAGACAGTACATATCAGCGACTTCAAGAAGAATATGTGAAGGCTGGAAAAGATAATATTTTTATAGCGACTGTTGAAGGGGAAGTAACAATTGAAGATGTTATTCAAAGGTTAAAAGGGAGAGGCTTTAGAAAAATATTGTTAAAGCCATTTATGATAGTCGCAGGAGATCATGCAAAAAATGATATGGCTTCTGATGAGGACGATTCGTGGAAAACCGTTCTTGAGAATGAAGGATATGAAGTAACACCTTTATTAAAAGGAATGGGAGAATATGAATTTATTCGTGAAATGTTTATGGATAAATTAGAAGAAGTTTATTAATATAGCAAAAGAATAATTTTAAATTTATAATTTTATAGGTGTTGTAAAACTTAATAAGGAAACCAGTTAGAATCTGGTACAGCCACCTCTACTGTGATACTGACGAAAGTATTGAAAAACCACTGAAATATTATTATATTTTGGGAAGGGTACGAGTAGGACGAAGTTAGTCAGGAGACTTGCCTATATTAAAAAATTATATTTTTCGGGAAGGGAAAAATTTAATATATAAAAACTGCTGTAAATCTGCATAAATACTATTCATCTGTTTTAATATATAAATTTTAGTTCAACTTTCTGAGTTGGATTTTTTTGTTTATGTAAAATTTTAAAAATATAAAAAAATCTCTTTTAGTATAGGAATAATAAAATATAACTAATACTATTGAGATAAATAAAATAGTCATATTTTTTGAAGGAGGAAGTGATAAGTATCACGAGTTTAGACCAATGACGAAGAATAAAAAAATAGCAAAATATGCTACACAAATATTAATTGTACTTTTTGGAATAAGTTTTTTTACTTTCTGTCTTATGTATATTTCGCCGGGAGACCCTGCACAAGTAATGCTAACAGAATGCGGACATATTCCGACGCCTGAACTTTTGGCTCAAACAAGGGCGGAACTTGGGCTTAATCAGCCTTTCTATATTCAATACTGGAAATGGCTGTTTGGAGTACTGCAAGGAAACTTTGGAAAGTCATATTCATTAAGAATACCTGTAATTCAGAAAATTGCTCAGGCATTCATACCTACATTGTCATTATCTTTTCTGTCTCTTTTTATGATGTGTGCAATGTCGATACCGCTTGGAATACTTGCGGCAGTAAAAGAAAATAAATGGCAAGATTATTTGATAAGAATGATAACATTTATGGGAATGTCTGTACCTAGTTTCTGGCTAGGGCTAGTATTTTTGAGTATTTTTGGAGTGCAACTAGGATTGGTATCAGTTTCAGGCGGAAATGCTGATTTTGGTTCAATGATTTTACCTGCATTTACAATAGCGATAGCAATGTCAGCTAAGTATATACGTCAAATAAGACATATATTCCTTGAAGAACTTGGAAAAAGTTATGTGACAGGGGCTAGAATGAGAGGAATAAAAGAAAGAGATATTTTATGGAAACATGTACTGCCTAATGCAATGCTTCCAATAATAACATTGCTTGGACTTTCATTAGGAAGCCTTCTGGGAGGAACTGCAGTTGTAGAGATAGTTTATAACTGGCCAGGAATGGGAAGAATGGCAGTAGCTGCTATAAAATCACAGGATTATCCATTAGTTCAATCTTATGTTCTTATAATTGCATTTTTATATTTACTAGTAAATATTACAGTTGATATTTCATACAAATATTTGGATGCGAGAGTTGAGGAGGTAATTTAGATTTGAATAAATTGAAAAAATTAAAATTTATAGGAAAAGATACTCAGCTGAAAATATTTTTGGTATTGGCTATTATTGTGGTATTAATCGCAATTTTTGCACCAGTTATAGTTCCAAAGGATCCTTTTAAACAATTAGGACCAAGTTTACAGAGGCCATCAAATCGGTTTATTTTTGGAACCGATCATCTTGGAAGAGATTTATTTTCAAGAATTATATATGGCTCAAGATATTCTATATTTATGACTTTAACGTTAATGTTTGTAATATTTGCAGTAGGAACGATACTAGGAGTAATTGCAGGATATTTTGGTGGGATTGTGGATACAGTCATAATGAGAATTGGAGATATGATGATTGCGTTTCCTGGACTTATTCTTGCTATAGCAATAGCAGGACTTTTGAATCCAAGCGTTAAAAATTCGATTATTGCAATAGCTGCAGTTACTTGGACAAAATATGCAAGGCTTGCAAGAAGTATGGTACTGAAAATAAAGCAGGAACTTTATGTAGAAGCTGCAAAAATAACAGGAAGTAAGGATTATTCAATAATATTTAAATACATAATTCCAAATATGATTACAACAATGATAGTAACAGCAGTTTCGGATATGGGAACACTAATGCTGGAAATAGCTGCACTTTCATTTTTAGGATTTGGGGCACAGCCACCAACTCCAGAATGGGGAGCAATGTTAAATGAAGGAAGATCAGCACTTAGTAGAGCACCGTGGGTAATGCTGTATCCGGGATTAGCAATAGTAGTAGTTGTAGTTATATTCAATATGCTGGGAGATTCAGTAAGAGATGTAGTTGATATAAAAAATGAGTAATTTATAAAAAATATGGTAACAAAAAATAAAATATATAGGGAGAAAAAAATGTTAAAAAATCGTAAAAGTAAATTTTTAATTTTAATTTTAGCAGTATTGATGCTGCTTGTAGCATGTGGTGGAAAAGGCAGTTCTACAAAAAGTAAGACTAATCCAGATGAACTTGTAGTAGGAGTAACTTCGTTTGCAGATACGCTTGAGCCTACAGATCAGTATTTTAGCTGGGTTGTAACTCGTTATGGTGTTGGAGAGAACTTGACAATTTTTGATGAAAAGGGTAACTTGCAGCCATTGCTTGCTGAAAGCTGGAAATTAAGTAATGATAAATTAGAGTGGACTTTTAAAATAAGAGATGGAGTAACTTTCTCAAATGGACATCCATTGACAGCAGAAGCAGTAAAAAAATCAATAGAAAGAGTATTTGCTAAAAATAAAAGAGCAGAATCATTCTTTAAATATGCTTCAATAGAAGCCAATGGACAAGAATTGAAAATAAAAACAAAAGAGCCTGTAGCAATATTGCCTGAATCATTGGCAGATCCATTATTCTTAATAGTTGATACATCAGTTAATACAGATGAATTTGCTCAAAAAGGACCAATATCAACAGGACCGTTTATTGTTCAAGAATTTAAGCCTGGTGAACAGACAGTTGTTGTAAGAAATGAAAAGTATTGGAATGGAAAAGCAAAATTGGCAAAAGTAACATTTAAAGATATAAATGATCAAAATACAAGAGCATTATCGTTAAAATCAGGAGAAATTGATGTAGCGTACAACTTGAAAGTTACTAATAAGGCTGATTTTGAAGGGGATAAAAATATTGTAATAAATGAATTGAAATCACTTAGATCAACTTATGCCTTTATGAATCAAACTAAAGGACTTAAAGATAAAGTATTAAGAGAAGCAATAATAAGAGGTGCAAATAGAGAAAACTATACACAAAACTTATTACAAGGTGGAGCAACTCCAGGAAAAGCACCAGTACCTCCGACATTGGACTTCGGATTTAATGAATTAAAGGATGAAAATGCTTATAATCGTGAAAGTGCTAAAAAATTATTAGCAGATGCAGGTTATAAAGATGTGGATGGAGATGGATTTGTAGAACGTCCTGATGGATCAAAACTTGACTTGAACTTTGTAATTTATACAAGTAGAGAAGAATTAGGAATCTATGCTCAGGCATTTCAGACAGATATGAAGGAAATTGGAATCAAAGTAACATTAAAGCCTGTGAGTTATGAAACAGTTTTGAGTATGAGAGACGATTCAAACTTTGATATGTTAATTTGGAACGTACTTGCTGCAAATACTGGAGATCCTGAAAAATACTTGCATGAAAACTGGTACAGCAAAGCAGAAACAAACAAAACAGGTTATTCAAACCCTGAAGTTGATAAAATGCTTGATGAATTATCAAAAGAATTTGACAAAGCTAAGAGAAAAGATCTTGTTGTAAAAATACAGCAGCTAATAATGAACGATGCAGCGACATTATTCTTTGGATATGAAACTACATTCCTTTACAGCAACAAAGTGGTAACAGGGCTTAAAATGTATCCAATGGATTACTACTGGATAACAAAAGATGTAGCAAAAGCTAATTAAGGAGAATTTATGTTGGAGATAAAAGATTTGACAATTCAGTATGGAGATAAGGATCCAGTAGTTGAAAATTTTTCTCTTTCATTGAAAAAAGGTGAAATAATAACAATAGTTGGGGAAAGCGGTAGTGGAAAATCTACCGTTCTTTCTTCTATTTTGGGACTATTGCCAAATGGAGGGAAAATAATTTCAGGCGATATAATTTATAATGGAGAATCAATGCTCAGTAAAAGCCTTAATCAATGGAGGGAACTGCGAGGGACTGAAATAACTATGATTTCACAGGATTCAGGAGGAACTCTTAATCCAATAAGAAAAATAGGAAAACAGTTTGTCGAATACATTCAGACACATTCCAAAATGTCAGCAAAAGAAGCTGAAGAAAAAGCAGAAGATATGTTTTCCAAAGTAAACTTGCCAGATCCTGAAATCATTATGAAAAGCTATCCGCACCAACTGTCAGGTGGAATGAAACAGCGTGTAGGAATAGCAATGGCACTAACTTTCCATCCAAAAATTATTCTGGCAGATGAGCCTACAAGTGCATTAGATGTTATAACACAGGCTCAAATAGTAAAGGAAATAATGGATCTCAGAAAAAAATTTGACACTTCTATCATAATGGTAACTCACAATCTGGGAGTTGCTGCATATATTTCAGATAAAATAATTGTTATGCAGAATGGAAAAATTGTTGATGCAGGTAATAAAAACGAAGTTATAGAAAATCCAAGAAGTGAATATACTAAAAAATTGCTAGAAGCTGTGCCTGAAATTGGAGGTGAAAGGCTTGTCTAATATTAATGACGTAATTCTTGAAACAAAAAATCTTACAAAAATTTATGAAAAATCAAATGATAAAAAAGTAGTGGCTTGTAATAAAGTGAATTTAAAAATTCATAAAGGAAAAACTTTGGGAATTGTTGGAGAATCAGGATCAGGAAAAACAACACTTGTAAATATGCTTATGGACTTGGAAAAGCCAACCTCTGGAGAGATTTTATATCACGGAAGGGATATAAGCAAGTTTACAAAACAGGAAGTTTGGGAAAATCGACAAAATATTCAGATAGTCTTTCAAGATCCATGGTCAGCTTTTAATCCAAAAATGAACGTTATGCAAATTCTCACAGAGCCATTAATGAACTACGGGAGATTAAAAAGATCAGAAAGAAAGCAAAAAGCTATAGAACTTCTTAAAATGGTTGACTTGCCCGAAGAATTTGTAACAAAGTATCCACAAAATATGAGCGGTGGGCAAAGACAAAGGCTTGGAATTGCAAGAGCAATTTCGCTTGAGCCAGAGATACTTATATGCGACGAGGCAACTTCCGCACTTGATGTTTCCATTCAAAAAAACATAGTGGAACTTCTTGTAAAATTACAAAAAGAAAAAAACATAACAATGATTTTTATATGCCACGACATAGCATTAATAGAATCTTTTGCACACGAAATCGTAGTAATGTATCACGGAGACGTAGTGGAAGTAATAGAAGGCGGACAAATTTCTGAAAAAGCAAAACATCCATATACAAAGTCGCTATTGAATGCAATTTTTCCTGTACATGGGGAAATGACGGAAGTTAAGTAGTTTTATTGCTATTTATATAACAAAAGTTTTATTTCTTATAATTTTTATGCTATAATGGTTATATATTTATGTATAGGGGTGATAAAAATGAGTAAAACAACTTATGCATTTAAATTAGACGATAATTTAAAATTTGATTTGGAAAATGTATGCGAAGAATTGGGAATAACACTACCTGTTTTTTTTACAATGGCAGCCAAAAAATTGGTTAGAGAAAGAAAACTGGAAATTGACTTGTCAGAAAAAGACGATTATTTCTACAGTGAAGAAAATATCACAAGACTTCTAAAAGCAAAGGAACAAATTGAAAAAACTGGTGGAACAGTTCACGAGGTGCTGTAATGGTAAAAAGATGGTCTGATGAAGCATGGGAAGATTTTCTTTTCTGGCAGAAAAATGATAAGAAAGTTTTCAAAAAAATATTGGAACTTATAAAAGACATTGATAGAAATGGATATGCTGGTATAGGAAAACCTGAAGGCTTGAAGCATGAACTGTCTGGCTACTGGAGCAGGAGAATTAATGAAGGAAATAGAATTGTTTATAAAATAGAAAATGGTGAAATCTGGTTTTTGCAATGCGGTTCTCATTATAAGAAAAAATAAAAAGGGTGGAAAAATTTTCTACCTTTTTTTGAGTTTGGTTTAAATAAGTTTCATTGAATTATTAAATATTTTTGATAAGTATTTTTTTGATTGAGTGTACCACAGTGACATGGTAAAATTAAAAATTTATGAGGAATTTTTTTTAGAAGAGATTGGATTTTGAGCAACTTGGATTTAAATTTTGTGTTTGTAAAGGGTTGACAAATATAAAAAAGAGAGTATACTATTATTAAAGAATTATAGGTGTTTTACAAACTTAATAAGGAAATCGGTTAGAATCCGATACAGCCCCCACTACTGTGAAGCTGACGAAAGTACACAAAACCACTGAGATATCTTGGATATTTTGGGAAGGGTACGAGTAGGATGAAGTTAGTCAGGAGACTTGCCTAATAATTTTTTATATAAAATTTTCTGGGAAGGGAAGATTTAATATACATCAATGTAAAAATAAATCAATGGTGATTTGTTCCATAAATATACTATGCGATGATGATATAGTTATTGTTGTGGAAGTTTTGACGTGTATTGGCTTCAGCTTTGGCTGATTTTTTTTTGGAACTTGCCGAAGGTTAAAATTAAATTTGGAGAAGGAGAGAAAATGAAAAAGAGAACATTATTGTTTTTGGTTTTAACCAGTATGCTGTTAATAGGTGTAAATGGTTACTCAATGCACATTATGGAAGGTTTTTTACCTTTAAATTGGGTTATAGTATGGTTTGCAGTGTGTATTCCGTTTTGGATAATAGGAATAAAGAAGCTTCAATCTGTTTCTAAAGGGAGCGTGCGGGAAAAAATGACGCTTGCATTGGCTGGTGCATTTATATTTGTATTGTCTGCACTAAAAATTCCGTCAGTTACAGGAAGTTCATCACATCCTACAGGAGTAGGGCTATCTGCTATATTATACGGACCTTTTGTAACTTCCATTCTTGGAACAATCGTATTAATATTTCAAGCAGGATTGCTTGCACACGGAGGATTTACAACTTTGGGAGCAAACGCTGTTTCAATGGCAATCGCAGGACCAATTGTATCATATTTAGTGTATAAAGGATTTGAGAAAAAGAATAAGGCGTTAGCGGTATTTTTGGCAGCTGCGTTAGGAGATCTTGCGACTTATGTGGTAACATCAATTCAGCTTGCACTTGCATATCCATCTCCACAAGGTGGAGTAGTTGCTTCATTTATCAAATTTGGAGCGGTATTTGCAGTAACTCAGGTCCCACTTGCAGTTATTGAAGGGTTGCTTACAAACGTGGTGATGAATATACTTGAAAAATATAACGTAAAAGAGGTGGAAGCTTAATGTCGGAAAATAAAAACAAAAGTGTATTTAAAAAGAATATTATTTTAATAATTGCAATAATTTTAATAGGTGTTATTCCTTTATTTCTCGTAAAATCTGAATTTGGCGGATCTGATGACAAGGGAGAAGAAGTAATAAAAACTATAAAACCTGATTATGAGCCATGGGCTAAAAATTTAATAGAATTACCAGGAGATGAAACTGAAAGTCTGCTGTTTGCATTACAGGCGGCATTAGGTGCAGGAATTGTAGGGTATGTATTAGGCTATTTCAAAGGTGAAAGAAAAAATGCTAATAGATAAGGTATCTTACACAAATCCCATAAAAAATATAAATCCCGGAGTAAAGTTTATATTGTCAATGACGACATTAGTATTTTTGCTTTATACAGAAAGTAAAACAGTATTTATTTTTAATTTTATACTGTTTAACTTACTTCTCTTATTTGTTGTAAAAGTAAAAATAAGCGACTTATTAAAGCTGAACTTTATTCCGGCTTTATTTATTTTAACGACTGTAATTTCCTTGCTGTTTATAAAAGCGGATATATGGACATTTTTGCTACGTTCATTTTCCTCAATAGCTGTAGTTTATTTCCTTATTTGTTCTACTCCAATTATAGATTTGGACTATATATTTGCAAAGCTGAAATTTCCTAAAATATTTAGGGAAATGTTTTTACTGATTTACAGATATATATTTTTATTATTTGACAATAAGGAAAAATTACATAATGCACAGGAAGTAAGGCTAGGATATAGCAGTTTTAAAAATGGGATGAAATCATTTCCGATGTTAGTAGTTGCTATACTAAAAAAAACATACTACTATAATCTGAATTCTATAAAGGCTGTGGAATCAAGAATGGGAAAGGAGTTTATTTTTTCTCATAGAAAATATAAAAAAATTGGGTTTGAAATAATATTCGTAATAATAATAGTTATAATAAATTTATATTTGGTGGTAAAATACAATGCTTAGACTTGAAAATATAACTTTTTCATACGACGAAGAAACAGAGGCTCTAAAAGATGTGACTTTGAATATTGAAAAAGGGAAAAAAACATTATTTCTTGGGGAAAATGGCTCAGGAAAATCAACATTATTTTTAATAATGAATGGACTTTTGAAAGCACAAAAGGGAAATATTTATTTTGAAGAGAAAAAAATAGAACATAAAAAGAAAAATCTCGAAGAATTGAGAAAAAAAGTCGGAATAATTTTTCAGGATCCTGAAATACAGATTTTTGCACCTTTAGTATTTCAGGAAGTAGCTTACGGACCTGAAAATCTTGGATATTCTAAAGAGGAAGTAGAAAAAAATGTAAACAGGGCAATGAAAGAAATCAATATAACAGATTTAAAAGATAGACCTTGTCATCATCTGAGCTATGGACAGAAAAAAAGAGTCTCAATAGCTGCAATTACGGCAATGGAGCCAGAACTTCTTATTCTAGATGAGCCAACTGCATGGCTTGATTCTAAAAATACAAAAAGAGTATCAGAAATTCTAGATAATTTTTCCAAAGCAGGAAAAACAATGGTGGTATCAACGCACGATACAGATTTTGCCTATGAATTTGCTGATTATATTTATGTACTTGAAAAGGGGAAAATTGTACGGCAAGGGAGCAGAGATGAGGTTTTTGAGGATTTTGAATTTTTGAAGAAATTAAATTTGAATATTCCAAATGTACTGAAAATAAAAAGTTATCTCAAGTATAAAAATCTTGATGAAAATGATTATTATAAATTTTTGGAGGAAAAAAACTTGCTATGAAAAAAATACTTATATCGGGAGCAATGAGCGGTGGCGGAAAGACTACAGTAAGCAGCATATTGATGTCAGCTTTTGAAAATGTGGCACCTTTTAAGGTCGGACCAGACTACATTGACCCTGGCTATCATGAATTGTTTACGGGGAATAAATCTCGTAATTTAGATGCTTTTATGTTTAATGAAAGTACGTTAAGATATATATTTGAAACTGGAGCAAAAGGTAGCAATATCGCTATAGTTGAGGGAGTTATGGGACTTTATGATGGAATTGGGCATGAAAAGGATAATTTTAGCACAGCTCACGTATCAAGAATCCTTGATATTCCAGTAATTCTAGTAGTTAATGCAAAAGGAATTTCCACAAGTATAGCTGCTGAAATTTTGGGCTTCAAATTATTTGATAAAAATGTTAAAATAAAGGGCGTTATTTTAAATAATGTTTCATCTGAGAAACTATATTTGAACTTAAAGGAAGCAGTAGAAAGATTTACAGGAATAGAATGCGTAGGATATTTGCCAAAAAATGAGAAATTATCGGTAGAAAGCCGACATTTGGGACTAAAACAGGCTTTTGAATTGAAAGGTTCAAAAGAACTTGAGGAAAAGAAACAGCTGTTTAAGGAAATTGCACAAAATTGCTTAAATTTAGAAAGAATTTACGAAATAGCAGAAGAATTTGAAGCAAAAAGCAGTATAGATAGTTTTGAGCCAATAAAGGACTTAAAGAATAAATATAAAGGAAAACGTGTTGGAGTTGCTAAAGATGGTGCATTTTCATTTTACTATGAGTCAAATCTGGAACTGATGAGATTTTCAGGATTAGAAATAGTAGAATTTAGCCCTGTAAAAGATGAAAAAATACCAGAAAATCTTGATATGATTTATCTTGGCGGAGGTTATCCTGAACTTTACTGGAAAGAATTGTCTGAAAATGTATCTATGAAAGAAAGTATAAAGCAGGCTCATGAAAATGGAGTAAAAATCTACGGAGAATGTGGCGGATTTATCTACTTAACAAATAAACTGAATTTGCTAGATGGAAATAGTGGAGATTTCTGTGGACTGATAGATGTGGAAATTTCTATGAAAAATAGGCTGAATATCGGAAGATTTGGCTATATAAATATAAAAGCCGAAAATGGAATTTGTACAAAAGGACACGAATTTCATTATTCAGAAATTTCTGTAGATAATGAAAAAGAAAAATTTTATAAAATAGAGAAAAATGATGGAAGAAATTGGGTTTGTGGATATCGGAAGAATAGTCTTCTAGCAGGATACCCGCATATCTCATTTTATTCAAATATAGAGTTTTTTAAATACTTGATAGAAAAACTGTAACTTTTTCAAGTAAGAGTACGTTGTTCATTGCTTTTGCGTGAAAACAAATTAGAAATATAGATGAAAAAATATTATTAAATAAGCAAAAGTAAAAAATAAAGTTATTAAACATATTTAAATAAATAAAAATAAAGAAAAGGAGAATAAATTATGTCGTATATTAAAGATCCAAAATCGATTGAGGTAAGGAGTTTTGAGATGATTACAGAAGGGCTGGCTGGGAAAGCAGACCATTTTAGTGAAGAAGAGCAATTAATCGTAAAAAGATTGATTCATACAACTGGAGATTTTGATTATGTGAACATTGTTGAATTTCATAATAATCCAATTGAATCAGCAAAAGAAGCATTAGAAGCTGGAAATTGCAAAATTTATTGTGATACAAACATGATTGTTAATGGATTGAATAAAAATGGTCTGAAAAAATTTGGAGCAGAGGCATATTGTCTAGTGGCAGATCCAGATGTAGCCAGAGAAGCGAAGGAAAGAGGAATTACACGTTCGATGGTTGGATTAGAAAGAGCATTGAAAGATCCACAAACAAAAATTTTTGTAATCGGAAATGCTCCAACAGCATTGTTTACATTACTTGAAAAAATGGAAAAAGAAGGGGAAAATGTACCGAAATTGATAGTTGGAGTTCCAGTTGGATTTGTGGGATGTCCCGAATCTAAGGCAGAACTTTCAAAATATAATGTTCCGTTTATACGAACAAATGGAACAAAAGGTGGAAGTACAGTTGCAGTTGGTGTAATGCACGGAATCCTTTATCAAATGTATGAAAGAGATAAATATTTTAATAATTAATAAATGAATTTTTAAATATCTGAAAATCCAAAATTTATTTTATTTTTAGTATTTTGATTTTATTTAATCAAAAATGCTGGAAATTTATTGGTTTTGAGCATTTTCAGATATATTTTAGTATAATTGTGGAGAAATAAAAATGGAAAATTATGTATATTTTAACGGTAGAAAACTGCGATATGGCTATACCACAGGAAGTTCGGCAACAGCAGCGACTAAGGCGGCACTGTTACTTTTACTAGGAAAAGCTGAAAAAGTCGAAGAAGTTGAAATAGATGTTCCAGCGGGTAAAAAGATAAAAATTAAGATTAAGTCTTTTGAAAAGACAGAGGATTACGCAACAGCAACTGTCATAAAAGATGGGGGAGATGACCCTGATGCGACACACGGTCTAGAAATCATATCAAAAGTAAGTTTTAGAGAAGATGATAAAATCAATATTTTTGGAGGAAAAGGAGTCGGAAAAGTCACAAAAATTGGACTTCCTGTCGAAGTTGGAAAATCAGCAATAAATCCAACACCAATGAAAATGCTGACTGGTATTGTGAAAGAACTTCTTCCACCTGAAAAAGGAGTAGATGTTGAAATTAGCGTGCCTCTGGGTGAAGAAGCTGCCAAAAAAACAATGAACGGGAAATTAGGTATTATTGGCGGAATTTCTATTCTTGGAACAATGGGAATTGTACGTCCGATGTCTGAAGAGTCATGGAAAGCTTCCCTTGCAATAGAGCTGAAGCAAAATTTAACATATTTTAATACAAAAACAGCGATATTTCTTTTTGGAAATCGAGGAAAAATGTTTTTGAAAAAGGAATTTCCAGAAAAATCTGAAGAAGGTGTTGTAATCAGTAATTTTGTGGGATATATGTTTGATAAGGCGTGTGAATTTGAAGTTAAGAAAATTTATTTCATCGGAGAATTGGGAAAATTTGTAAAAGTGGCAGGAGGAATTTTTCATACGCATAGTCGAGTTTCTGATGCAAAAATGGAAATTTTGGCTGCAAACGCATTGTTAGTGGGTGAAAAGCTAGAAAATGTATATAAAATTCTGGAATCGAATACAACTGAAGAGGCTTCTGGATACATTGAAAAAAAAGAAGTTTTTAACTTGCTAGCTGAAAAAGCAAAACAAAAATGTGAGGAACATTGTAGAAAAAATGGATGGAATCTAGAAGTGGAAACATTGATTTTATCAGCTGAAAAAGAAGTTATAGGGCATAGTAAGCACTTTTTTGATAATTTTTAAAAAATAGCTTTAAGGATAGAGAAGTTGTTATGGTTATTGCCAATAGGGCAAAAAAGCGGGCTATATACTGTGATGTATATAGTTTATAAAAAAGTTTAATTAAATTTACGGAGAAGTAAAAGTTAGTAAAACCTCATTGATAATTTTTAAATTACAGGATTATATTCCTAAAAAAAGTCAAAATTCTAAAATTTGCGGAATGTATTCCTTAAATTTTAACAATTTATAAAAAAAAGAGATTATATTCCATAAAAATTGATTTTTGAATAAAAAAGAGGTATAATTTAAAAGGAAATGAGGTGTTAAAATGATAAGAATAGATCGAAAAGAATATTTAGATTTTTTAGTAAAATCAAAAGACAGACAGATAATAAAGGTCGTATCTGGTGTAAGAAGATGTGGAAAATCCACTCTCTTTGAGATATATAAAGATTTTCTGTTTGAAAATGGAGTTGCAAAAAATCAGATTATATCTATAAATTTTGAAGATATTGATTATGAAGAACTTACAGATTATAAAAAACTTTACGAATATATAAAATCTAAAATGATTAGAGATAAAAAAAATTACATATTTTTAGATGAAATTCAGCATGTGGATAAATTTGAAAAAGTTGTAGACAGCCTTTTTATAAAAGAAAATACAGATTTATATATAACAGGTTCTAATGCCTATTTTATGTCGAGCGAACTGGCAACCCTTTTAAGTGGACGTTATATAGAACTGAAAATGCTACCTTTATCCTTTAAGGAGTATTATCAGGCTAAATTAGAGTATGAAAAACTGGAGCAAAAGGAAAATAGGACGTTAAAAACACTTATACAATATTATAATGAATATATAGTGAACAGTTCGTTTCCTTATACTTTACAGTTAGATAGTGATTTGAAAAATATACATGAATATTTAAGAGGGATATATAATTCTGTGCTTTTAAAAGATATAGTTGCAAGATTGAAAATTTCAGATGTGATGAGACTTGAAAGTGTTGTGAAGTATATATTTGATAATATCGGTAATTTAACTTCGCTTTCAAAAATAGCGAATACCCTAACTTCAATGGGAAGAAAAACAGATGCAAAAACCATTGAAAAGTATATTAGAGGGCTTACTGACAGTTTACTTGTGCATGGAGTTAGCAGATATAATATAAAAGGGAAAGAATTTCTATCTACATTATCAAAATATTATGTTGCAGATTTAGGGCTTAGACAGATGATTTTAGGTAATAGAAATATAGATATGGGACATATACTGGAAAATATAATTTATCTTGAACTAATTAGAAGAAAAGGCAATGTATATGTTGGGCAGTTTGATAAAAATGAAATTGATTTTGTTGTTATTAATTCAAATGAAATTGAATATTATCAGGTCGCTTTGACTGTCTTAGATGAAAATACTTTAAAAAGGGAATTGGATGCCTTTAAAAATATTAAGGATAACTATCCGAAGTATCTTATAACTTTAGATGATGTAATGGTGAATACTGACTATGACGGAATAAAGGTTGTAAATGCTCTGGAGTGGTTGTTGTGGAATTAGGTAAAACCGTAAAATTAAAGAAAATTTTCTTTGTTTACGATAACTTTAGTCTTAACATTATGTTTTAAAAATCAATCAATAGAAAAAATAGAAGTTTCTAATATTGAAAAACAAATTGATTGTTAAGTATAGAAAAATTTTCAAAAAGTAAACTTAATATATTTTTTGTGAATTTTAATTGAGAGGATGAATTTATTGGAATTAGAAATTATGGAATTAAAAAGTAGTGAAAATTATAATGCTAAGTTAAAAGAAATTGAATTTTATAAAAATTCAAAAATACATCAATATATGTTACCTTATGTTGGCTTTAAATATGAAGAGTATAGAGTATTATTAGTTGCTGAAAGTCATTACCTTAAAAATGAAGAAGATAGAAAAAAAGTAGATAATTTTGAAAAATGGTATGGCGATAAAGGAAATATTTCTTTATCTTGTCCTAAATATATATACACAAGAAGAGTAGTAGATGAATGTTTTTCTAGAGGAAATGTTTTTTTTCAAAGAATAAAAAAAGAACTTGAAAAAGCAAATATTGATATAAAACATTTTTGGGAAAGAGTTTCATTCATGAATTTTTTTGTAGTTCCTTCAACAAATGGAAGTAGAGGAATAATAGCTACAAAGGAAATGGAAGAAAAGTCTTTAAATAATTTTGAAGAAGTAATTAAAGTGTTGAAACCGAATTATATATTATTTCTTAGTAAAAAAAGTTATTATATTTTTGAAAAACAGAATTCAGAATCCTTAAAAAAAACTTACACTTTTTGTCACCCTGTTTCAAGATGGTGGTATAGAAAAAGAAAAGATGGGGGAAAATCAAGTAATGAATTCAGAGAAAAAATAGAAATTATTTTCAAAATTTAATAATGTAAAAAAGGAAGAGATAATATAAAATTATTGGAAAAAAGTTTTTGAAACTAAAAAATTTGGAATGAATAAAAATTAGAGGAGAAAAAATGGCTAGTAAATTAGGTAAATTCTATGGAATAGGAGTAGGAGTAGGAGATCCTGAAAATATAACAGTTAAAGCAGCAAAAAGACTGCATGAAGTAGATGTGATAGTACTGCCTGAGGCAAAAAGCGGAGAAGGAAGTACAGCCTTTAATATTGTAAAAGAATATGTAAAACCAGAAGTAGAGCAGCTATTTTTGGAGTTTCCTATGATAAGGGATGTGGAAGCGAGAAAAGTTTTTAGAAAAAATAATGCGGATGTAATAAGTGCTGAATTGGAAAAAGGTAAAAATGTAGCGTTTTTAACAATAGGTGATCCGATGACTTATAGTACTTATACTTATGTATTGGAACATATTTCAGATGATGTGGAAGTTGAAACTATCGCTGGAATAACTTCGTTTAATAGTATTGCGGCAAGACTTAATATACCGCTTATGGTTGGAGATGAAGATTTAAAAATAGTGTCTGTCAGCAGAGAGACTGATGTTCATAAAGAAATTGAAAATAGCGAAAATCTAGTGTTAATGAAAATAAGCCGAGATTTTGAGAGAATAAAAAAAGCGATTATTGAAACAGGAAATAAAGAAAATATAGTTATTGTTTCAAACTGCGGAAAAGAAAATGAAGAAATTATTACAAATATTGAAAATGTTGAAAGTGTACATTATTTTTCTACATTAATTCTTAAAAAACAGGGAATAGAAGAATGGAAAAGATTTCTAAAAGCGTAAAAAAGTTAAAACCTAAAATAGCAATATTTATAGTTTTACAAATTTTATTATTTATGTATTATTTTTGGATTGGAAAATATGATTGGGATTATGGCTTTGATTTGCCATTTCGGTTATTATTTGGTGGAATATTTTCAGCAATAACAGGAATAATTTTTGGATGGATATTTTATTCAATGGGGAAAAGTAAAAATTATGAAAATGATAAAATTTTGAAATTGCCAATATTTTTTATAATTTTATCAGTAGTATTATTGTTTAGAATAGATATTATTGGAGTTATAAAATTATGTTTTTACAACGGATTATTCATTTTAGGAATATTTAGAAGTAAAATAAAGATTAGAAGTTATCTGTCTAAAGTTTCTAAAATTATATTGTGGTTTGTTACAATGTATTTTTTGATTCCTGGTTTTGCAATTTGCTTTGGAATTTTTGTCGAAATAGTAAAAAATATGTTTGGAATTTATGGAGATATGAGCCAATTTAGTATTTTAATTCCATTTTTTATTATTAATGTTTGTTTTGGATTTTTTATAAAAAAATATTTTGATAAAGAAGAAATTGAAATTGTAAGAATACTGACAATAGCAGGCTGTCTAGTAATTATGGGAATATTTATTTTTATGGGCTTTAATTGGTATAAAGAAGACTATCACGCAATAATTTATACTTTTCCGTATAAAGTATTGATGTATTTAGAAGAAGCTCAGATTAGTATTGAAAAAGTTGGGATTATAAAGACGTTAGAGTCGAGGTACTTTGTTTATGCTATGATTGTTAATATGGGATTTTATTTGGGGACTTTTAAAAAAACAAAATAATAATATTATTTATGGCAGAGAAGATTTAGGATTGAATATAAAATTGTATAAAGTAATAAAAAATGTTATTATTTAATTAAGAAAATTCTCTGAAAGGAGACTCGTTATGAAGAGATTGCCAATAGGAATAAGTGATTTTAAGTATTTAATAGAGGAAGACTATTATTATTTTGACAAGACAAATTTCATTGATGAGATTATTAAAGATGGCTCTCAAGTAAAACTTTTTACTAGACCAAGAAGATTTGGGAAAACATTGAATATGTCGATGTTAAAATATTTTTTTGATATTAAGGAAGCAAAAGAAAATAAAAAACTTTTTAACGGACTGTATATAGAAAAGACAGAAAGTTTTAAAAGGCAGGGGCAATATCCTGTTATATTTTTATCCTTAAAGGATTTAAAAGCTGAAACTTGGGAAGAAATGCAAATTGGAATAAAAGAGTTGTTACAAAATATATTTATAGAATACAAAAATTTAGCCAAAGAATTAGATGAATTTGATCTATTAAATTTCAAAAAAATTATTAACAAGGAAATAGAAGTTGAAGGATTAAAATCTTCATTAAAATTTTTAGCAAGAATACTATATGAAAAATATAATAAAAAAGTTGTGGTATTAATAGACGAATACGATGCTCCTCTAGTATCGGCATATATGAACAGATATTATGAAAAGGCTAAAAACTTTTTTAAAACTTTTTACAGCACAGTGATGAAAGACAATGTCTATTTACAAATAGGAGTAATGACAGGGATTATTAGAGTTATTAAAGCTGGTATTTTTTCAGATTTAAATAATATAAGCACTTATACTATATTAAATGATTTTTATTCTGATTGTTATGGATTAACAGAAGAAGAAGTAGAACAGGCATTAAAAGATTATAATTTAGAATATGAAATACAAGATGTTAAAGATTGGTATAATGGCTATAAATTTGGGAAAAGCGAAGTTTATAATCCTTGGAGCATATTAAATTTTTTACAATCTAAAGAATTAAGAGCCTACTGGGTAGATACTTCAGGAAACGATTTAATAAATGATGTACTGAAAACAACAAATAAATATACTATTAGAGCTTTAGAAAAATTATTTAATGGAGAAGGTTTAAAGCAAAATATATCTTCTACATCAGATTTATCAAGGTTATTAGGCGAGGATGAATTATGGGAATTACTTCTATTTAGCGGTTATTTAACAGTTAAAGAAAAAATTGGAGATATTCACGAAAGTATTTATACATTAAGATTACCGAATAAAGAAGTGAAGGATCTTTTTAGAAAAACGTTTTTAGAAAGATATTTTGGAAGAGGAAGTAAACTAATAGATTTAATGGAGGCTTTGACTGAAAATAGAATAGAAGATTTTGAAGAAAAATTTCAAGAAATTTTGTTGACTTCAGCAAGTTACCATGATACAAAAAATGAAGATTTTTATCACGGATTAATTTTAGGAATGAGCCTTTATTTAGAAAAACAATATTATATAAATTCAAATAAAGAAAGTGGCTTAGGAAGATACGATTTAGTAATGGAACCAAAGAATAAAAATGATAAAGCCTATATTTTAGAATTTAAAGTTGCCAAAAGTGAAGAAAGTTTAAATAAAGAAAGCCAAGAAGCAGTAGAACAAATAATTTCTAAAAAATATGATGTAAATTTGAAAGAAAAAGGAATAAAGGATATTATTTTTGTAGGTGTAGCTTTTTATGGAAAATTAGTGAAGGTTGCTAGAAATTGAAAATTATTATAGAAGATGAGTAGGAAAATAGTGAGAAAGCAGAGCATTGTGAGATTTTGAGTATATCTGATGATAAAGGAAGGGCATTTTATGAAAGAAAATAGTATTCAGTTCAAATATACACTAACTTTCTAATCAAATTTTTGCTTCAAAATACACATTATTCCTAATGAGGAAGTTCTTGAAAATGAGGTAGAAAAAGTTTTAGGGGAATATGATGAGAAAAATAAAATTAAAAAGAATAGAGAATAATAATTATGAATAAAAAAGAATTACCGAAGTGTTCTGTTGAAATAACACTTTCTTTAATTTCTAATAAATGGAAAATACTTATAATAAGAGATTTACTTGATGGAACAAAAAGGTTTGGAGAATTGAGAAAATCTATAAATGGAATTTCTAATAAAGTTTTGACATATAATTTGAGAGAAATGGAGGAGGACAATCTTCTTATAAGAAAAATTTATCCTGAAGTTCCTCCAAAAGTTGAATATTCTCTTACTGAAACAGGGTACAGCTTAAAACCAATACTGGAAAGTATGGACAAATGGGGTGTAAATTACCGAGAAAAAACAAAATATGAATAACTAAGATTGTAGCAAATTAATTATGGTTTTTCTATTTTAAAATTTTCATTGGTATAAGTTTTTAAATCAAAAGTTCTAATCTCTTCTACATTAATATAAAAAAGTTCAAAAAGAGGATTGTCAGGAGTTTTAAAAAGTTCTTTTATTGCTGGATATTCATTTAAAACTCTTGTTTTAAGATTAATATCATCAGTAAAATAAATATTTCCATTTACAGATATAAAAGATAAATAATCCTTTGAGTGAGACAGAAAAGAAACGTAAGGACATTTTTTTAACTGTTTGTAAACGTTTTTATTATTTGTAGTTGCAAGATATACATTATTTTTTTCAGAAAACAGATATTGTAAAATTCTTGTTTTAGGTTTATTATCATCGAGTGTAGCTAAAATTCCGTAAGAGTTTTCTTTTAATATTTTATTATAATCAATCATTTTAATTTCCTCCAAATATAATTTATTTCGAGTTAGCTAACTATGTTAATTATAGCTTAAAATAGAAAAATTGTGAAGAAGGTACATTTTTATTACAAGGTAACAAGATGGTAACTTTAAGAGGGAAAGAGTTATATAAATTTTATTTATTAAATAACAATGTATAGCTTATGAAATATGCAGGAAGTAAATATTTGATATTTGAAAAGTAAAAATAGTTAAAAATAATAATTTATAATTTTATAAAAAATAAATAACATGAAAAGAGAAAAAGTTGGAAATAAAAAGAAAAGTCTATGATGATAAGGATTGGTATGAAGAATATATTCAAGTTTTAAAAGACGGAAAAGAAATTCATTATGGTGAAAGTTTTGATTTTCCGAAATATGAAAATGGAAATTATGGAAATATAGAGTATTACAAATTTTTTAAAATTTATTTGAAAAAATGGGAAGATAAAATTTATTTTATTCCAAAGTATAATTTTTGTAATGAGAAGGTATATGGATATTCACCATTGGAATTTTTGGAAAATGATATAAAAGAAATTTTAGAGAGTAAGGAAGAAACTAGTAAAATCAAGAAATTGACAATAAAGGATATTTTGTGTGAATGGGTATGTAATAGTCAATTTAGAGAATTTTGCAATAGTTTTGAAGATTATCAGAAAAAATTGGTTAATGAAATTTATTTTGTGGATAACGAGATAATTAATAATGATATTTCGGAAAAATTTGAAAAGATTTTCGGAATAAAAAACAAAAAAATAGAAAAAATAAATGTTGAAGAAGTTGAAAAACTTGATAAAATATCCGTTTATCTTGAAAATGGGAAAATTTGGGAAGCGTTTTTTAAGAAAGATAAAAAAATATATTTGAATACAGAAATATCAGTAAGTTTTCAAATAAATGAAATATTATAAAAATAAAAAAATTAAAAAAGAAAGAGGTAATTTTATGAAAAAAGTATACTTTATAGGAGCAGGACCAGGGGATCCTGAATTGATTACAGTAAAAGGGCAAAAAATTGTAAAGGAAGCAGATGTAATAATTTATGCGGGGTCATTGGTTCCAAAAGAGGTTATTGATTGCCATAAGGATGGAGCTGAAATTTATAACTCTGCTTCAATGAACTTGGACGAAGTGATGGAAGTTACGATAAAGGCACAGAAAAAAGGGAAGCTGGTAGCAAGGGTTCATACTGGGGATCCGAGCATTTATGGTGCAATAAGGGAACAAATGGATATTCTGGATGAATATGGGATTGAATATGAAGTAATTCCAGGAGTAAGTTCATTTGTGGCTGCTGCTGCTGCAATAAAAAAAGAATTTACTTTGCCAGATGTGAGTCAGACAATAATTTGTACAAGACTGGAAGGAAGAACATCTGTTCCTGAAGCAGAAAGTCTTGAAAGCCTTGCTTCACATAAATGTTCGATGGCAATATTCCTATCTGTGCAAATGATTGATGAAGTTGTAAAAAGATTATTAAAACATTATGATAAAACAACACCAATTGCAATTGTTCAAAGAGCAACTTGGGAAGATCAGAAAATTGTTATGGGAACATTAGAAAACATTGCCGAACTTGTGAAAAAAGAGAAAATTACAAAAACAGCGCAAATTCTGGTAGGAAACTTTATGGGAAATGAGTATTCCAAGTCTAAACTTTACGACAAAGCATTTACGCATGAGTTTAGAAAAGGAATTGAAGAATAATGAAAAAACTAATAACATTAATTCTATTTATATTTTCCATGCAAATTTTTGCAGGGCAATATCAAGTAACTAAGCAGAAAAATGTTACCTTGTCAAAAGAGCAGATTGAAGTGGAGAATAAAAAAATTGAAGAAAGATTGAATAATTACGCAAAGAAAGACTTGAAAGAGAGTCTGATTTCTGAATTTAAAAAAGTTATTAAGGATATACCAGAAGAGGGTTATTATATTTTGTTGGAACTTTTCTCACAGCTTTCTAATTTTATAGTTGAAAATACTAAAATAAAAATAAAAAATATAAAGTATTTATCAAATACTAAAGCAGTTGTAAAATCTAAAATAACAATGCCTTCATCTGATAGTTTTGATAATCTAAATGAAGGTGAACTAGAAAAAAAATTTATAAAAAAATATAATTTAAAGGAATTTGAAAATACAAATGATTTAAAAACGTTATCGAAACTTGGAATTTTAATGGCAGATTTTATAAAAAAAGAATTTAAAGAAAAACCATCTTATAGAGTTATTGAAGGAGATATTAACTTAGAAAAAGTTAAGAATGGTTGGGAAATCAAAGGAATATGAGCAAATGTTAAATAAAATGAAGTAATAAAATATTATTTATTACGTGAGGATTTTAAAAAATATGGAAATTATAAAACTTGAAAATCAGAAAAATGATTCTTTTTTTGAAGCAGAATGTTTTTTGCATATTGGAGAAGCAAAAGAAGATAAAAATTATGTGGCATTTGATCTGAGAAGGGAAGATGATCCGCTGTATACCTGTTCTTATTATGATTTTGAGAAAGAAAAGGGAGATAAAATATTTCATTGTTTTGATGGACAGGATTATTCTTGGAAATGTTACGAAAATGAAGTTACGAATAATGAAAAATTGAAAAATGAAATTTTAGGAAATTATGATATTTTGAGAAACAGTACAATTAGATATTTGAAAGAAATAATTCATAAAAATAAGGTTGATTTTTCAAAAAAATTAATTGAACTTCTTGAGAAAATAAAAGTGGGAGAAAAAATAAACAAGAAGGAATTTCGGAAAGAACTGAAAAAAGTTGGGCTGTATAAATCAATTTGGAAAGAAAAAACAGAAATTTTTGATGATGTTGTAACACGGGAAATTGGCTTTGAGAAGATAATGAAATTTATTGAAGAAAATAATGTGAGTAGAATTGTCTTTGAGAATGGCGAGTTTTTAGAAATTGAAGAAATAGGGAAATTTATTAGAGAATATATAATTGTAGAATTTCGTGATTTTAAGCCAATTAAAGATTTTGATATGATAAAAATGACTTTGGAAGAATGGAATAATCTTAAGAAATGGAAAAAATTGGAAGCAGAAAATAATATTATTGAAATTGAAGAAAAAGATTTTGAAAAAGATGTTTCGATTTACAGGTTAAATGGAAGAAAAATAAATGCAAAAATAGAAGTTACAGATTTTGTGGAAATAAAAAATAATTTTTTTCGTTATTTTAATAAATGGTTTAGCAAGGGAAAAGATAATAATTTGAGAGAAAAGACAGTTATAGAAGGTGTTATACGAGATGGGAGAAAGTTTTATAACTGGATTTTTTTTGATAAAAATAATAAGATTGTAACAAGAGAAGAATATGATGAATTTGGGAAAAGATGTGATTTGAAAAATATGTAAAATAGTAAAAAATAACATGATTAAAGAAACTGACAATAGTTTGATAATCATGTTTTTATTTGTTTCTAGGCATTAAATCTCTCCTTATAAATCGTAAATTTCCTGTATTATATCGCATAGATTATTTTTTTATAATTTTATTTATTTCTAAATAGTAACACTTTATTTTATAACTTTTCTTTTGAAATAATTTTTAATTTTAATATTTCATAAAAATATGTTATACTTTTGTAAGAAAACTAAAAGATAGAATAAGGAGATTTTATGAAAAAAGTATTGTTTGTACTAATGCTAGTAATAATGGGAAATACTTTTACAGCAACAGTATCAAGAAATATAAAAACAGCGGCTAGAGTATTAGAAAATGAGAGAAAAGAAATGGAAAATGCAATTCAAAAGGAGATTCAGCCCTTTGTACATTTCGTTATGAATGCTGGAATTTCAGAGGCTAGAAAACAGCTTAGTGAAGAAGTATTTGATAAATTGTTTGGAAAAGATTATGTTATAAGTAATTCTTTGAAAAATGAAATCACAGAAAAATACATTGATGAAATAGTAAAATTCACATTAAAAGGAGTACAACCAAGAGTTGTAATAAAAAAAATTGATTATGTTTCTCAAAATGAAGTGCAAGTAAATTATGATATAAAAATTAAAAATTTAGAAAAATTTTGGGATATATTAGAATTGGATGATGGAACGGAAAGAAAAATTATAAAAAAAATGGGAATTAAAAATAAAGATGAAATAGAAAGGGTTATGAAAAGTAAAGGAAATGACGAATTAAAGAGGAAATATTATTATATATTTCTTGAAGAAATGGTAAATTTCATTAATGAAAAAGCAAAGGGATTCAAAGAGGAAGAAACTTTGCTGGAAAATATGTCAGTTACAATAAAAAAAGTGAATAACAAATAGAAAATAGAAAATTTAGAGAATTTAAGGAACGTTTTTAATTAATAAATCAATAAAAATGAGGATAACCTATGAAGAAATTATTATTTCCGCTAATATTAACGGTAACAGGAAATACATTTACAGCACCAAAGCCGCAAAAGACTAAAAGTACAAGAAATTCAATAGCAAGCAGAATATTGGAAAGCGAAAAAAAAAGATTGAGGAAGCAGTTCAAAAAGAAACAAAACCTTTTGCAGATTATGTTATAAACTTTGGAATTACGGAAGCAAGAAGAAATATTGGCGAAGAGGCATTTGAACAATTTTTTGAAAAAGATTACATTATTAAGTGATATTTTGAAAAAAGAAATTGGAAAGTGGCAAGTTGAAGACTTAGGATATACTAATACTTTTAACTAAAAAGTGTGGTATAATTTAGTGGAAACTAAAAAACAGAATAAGGAGACAAATATGAAAAAAATATTATTTGTAATTATGCTAGCAGCTGCAGGAAATATCCTTGCGTCAAACCGTAGCATATCGGAAACAATCAGAAGGGAAAAGGAAGAGCAAAGAGCAGCAAACTGGGAAAAAAAGGAAATTGAATACACGCTTCAAAGAGATTTACAGGATTTTTTTTACAGCTATGTAAATGCTATGATAGGAGAAAATGAAAAAAAACTTGAAAAACAGGCGTATAATAATCTGTTTGACAGAAATTATATCGTAAGCAATTCACTAAAACGTGAAATTGCAGAAAAATATGTACGTGAATTGGCAAAGGAGGCAATAAAGGAATCAACTTTGAGATTCGAAACAAAACAGATAAATCACATTTCAGAAGATAAAGTAGATGTAGTTTTTGACATAAAAGCAAGAAACTTGACAAGGGCTACGAATGGACTGACAATAAACAACGATATCATCGGAAGAGTTGTAGAGCGTGGAAGATTTGGAAGCGTGGATGAATTGGAAAGAATTATGAAAAGAAGAGGAAATGAGCCTACCAAAAGAAATTTTTACAATGTTGCATTGGAAGAGCTGGTAAGCCGTTTTGCTGAAGAAATAAAAAATATTACAGATGAAGATGTAATTCTAGATAATTTGCCAGCAACACTTCAAAGGGTGAATGGGAAATGGAAAGTTACAAATCCTGTAGTTACAGAAGATGGGATAGAATTAAAATAGAAGGAATATATTCTTGTAAACAGAAGATTGAGAAAGAAAATTAAGAAAAAGACCTCTTAGTATATTTTAGAGGTCTATTTTTATAATAAAATTACTTTTAAAATAGAAATTTAAAGAGTTGAATATTAACAGAATTTAAGCAGTAAAATAAAATAAATTTAGAAATTATATAAAAGTTTGAAAATAAAGTGTTGACAAAATAAAAATTTTTTTGTATAATAGTTCTTGTCTTAGGAAATATTGTTGGGCTGTCGCCAAGCGGTAAGGCACTGGACTTTGACTCCAGCATGCAATGGTTCGAATCCATTCAGCCCAGCCATTTTGAATATAAATTGTGTAATATATAACTACTGATTTTATCAGTAGTTTTTTTTTGACAAAAAACAAAAAACTTAGATAATTTTTTTGGTAATCTTAATATAAAATTTTATTGATTTCTACCTGTTGAAAATTCAATAAAAATGTGATATACTCAAACTGTATAGAATAATATATTTTTAAATATATTAAAATTTTTAGGAGGTATTATTAAAATGGCAGTTAAAGTAGCAATTAACGGATTTGGAAGAATCGGAAGATTAGCATTAAGATTAATGGCTGAACAAACAGACAAATTTGAAGTGGTGGCAATTAATGATTTGACAGACTCTAAAATGTTAGCACACTTATTCAAATATGATTCATCTCAAGGAAGATTCAACGGAACTATCGAAGTTAAAGAAGGAGCTTTCGTAGTAAACGGAAAAGAAATCAAAACTTTCGCAAAAGCTAACCCTGAAGAATTACCTTGGGGAGAATTAGGTGTTGACGTAGTATTGGAAGCTACAGGATTCTTTGCTACAAAAGATAAAGCAGAATTACACGTTAAAGCAGGAGCTAAAAAAGTAGTTATTACTGCACCTGGTGGAAACGATGTTAAAACAGTTGTTTACAATGTAAACCACGAAATTTTAGATGGATCTGAAACAGTTATTTCAGGAGCTTCTTGTACAACTAACTGTTTAGCACCAATGGCTAAAGCATTAAACGATAACTTTGGTGTTGTAACTGGTACAATGACAACTATCCACGCTTATACTGGAGATCAAAACACTTTGGATGCACCTCACAGAAAAGGTGACTTAAGAAGAGCAAGAGCTGCAGCTGTGAACATTGTTCCTAACTCAACAGGAGCTGCAAAAGCAATTGGATTAGTAGTACCTGAATTAAACGGAAAATTAGATGGAGCTGCTCAGAGAGTACCTGTTCCAACTGGTTCATTAACTGAATTAGTATCAATCTTAAACAAAAAAGTAACAGTAGAAGAAGTAAACGCAGCTATGAAAGCCGCAGCTAACGAATCATTCGGATATACTGAAGAAGAATTAGTATCTTCTGACATTGTTGGAATTCACTTTGGATCATTATTTGATGCAACACAAACAAAAATCGTTCAAAACGGAGATACTCAATTAGTTAAAACAGTATCTTGGTATGACAACGAAATGTCTTATACAGCTCAATTAATCAGAACTTTAGGATACTTCGCAAGCAAAATTGCTAAATAATTGATTTTAAACAGAAATCTTAAAAATTAACTTTGAAGATCGGCTAGAAATAGTCGGTTTTCTTTTTTTATAATGGATTGTATAATAAAATGCAGCAAATTTAAAATAAAATAAAATTCATAATAATTTCGTGCATTTGTTGCGAATTTTAAGTGAATTGACTGTATATTTTATAAAATATATGTTATACTATATAAAATTATTTCAAAAAAGTTACTATAGATAACAAGGAGATATTTTATGGTTAAAATAGAAGTAGCAAAACCGATAAATTTTAATGAACTTATCACATCTAAGGAAGCCGAAGTTGTAAGTATGAGAATCTTAAATCAGCCAAATAGCTATATTTCTTTATTCTCTTTAGCAAAAGATGAGGAAATAACTGCAGAAGCTATGCTCGGAAATCGTTATTATTACTGCTTTAACGGTAATGGAGAGATTTTTATTGAAAATAATAAGAAAGTAATTTCCAATGGAGACTTTCTTGAAATCACAGCAAATCATAATTATTCTATTGAAGCAAGAGATAATTTGAAGTTGATTGAAATTGGAGAAAAGATAGGAGATGGAAATATGGAAAATAAGACATTAAAAATGCTGGAAAGTGCAAGTGCTTTTAATCTTGCTGAAGTTGTTGATTATCAGGAAGGAAAAATTGTAAGTAAAAATTTGGTAGCAAAACCAAACTTAGTAATGACAATTATGTCTTTTTGGAAAGGTGAGAGCCTTGATCCACATAAAGCACCTGGAGATGCTTTGGTTACTGTGCTTGATGGAGAAGGAAAATATTATGTTGACGGAAAACCATTTGTTGTGAAAAAAGGTGAAAGTGCAGTTCTTCCTGCAAACATACCTCACGCTGTAGAAGCTGAAACAGAAAATTTCAAGATGTTGTTAATACTTGTTAAAGAATAAGAATTTTATCAAAAAAATTATATAAATTAGATAGATGTGTTGATCCTGAAAAGCTGGATAAATTTAATTCTTATTCTATAAAATTTATGATATAATAATCTAAAATTATAACTTTGTTTTTAAAATTCAAAAAATTTTAAAATTTGGAGAAAATATGGAAAATAAAGAAAATATGAAGAAGTTTTACGATACAATAGCAGAAAAATACGATTTTATCTTTTCACTTTCAGATGTTCAGAAGAATTTTTTTCAAAAATATATTACAGGAAAAAAAGTACTTGATGTAGGAGCTGCAACAGGTAATTTGTCAAAATTTTTAAAAAATGAAGGATATGAAGTAAATTCCATTGATATAAATGAAAAACTGATTGAGCAGGCTAGAGAAAAAAATGTTGATGTAAAAAATTTGGATATGATGAGAGTCGATGAATTGGGAAAATTCGACACAATAATAAATGTTGGAAATACGTTACCGCATTTAAATAGCAAAGAAGAGATTTTTTTATTTTTAAAAAAGGCTTATTCACAGCTTGAAAATAATGGGAAACTGATTATTCAGCTAATAAATTTTTATAAATTTTTTGAGAATCAAAAATCTAAATCTGATTTTTTGGGAAATTTACCATTGATTGAAAATGAAAATGTGAAATTTGAACGTTATTATTACAAAAATTCTGATAATAATGTGATTTTTAAAACTATTTTGGATGATAAGCTTGAAAATGAGGAAATTTTAACAAATGTTAGTTATTTTGATTTTATGAAATTTTTTGAACAGTTAGGCATAAGCAATGTAAAAGTATTTGGAGGCTTTAATGAGTCTGAGTTTATCTTGGAAAAATCGCAGCCATTAATATTTGTGATTACAAAAGCTGATAAGATTTAGTTTGAAATATGTTGTAAATGTATAAATTTTTGTAAGAATTAAGATGAAATTTTAAATAATAAAATAGAGTATGCGTTCTCTTGAATTAACGTAAATAATCAATAAAGGAGAAATTTATGATAATTAATGAATTTAATTATTATAAAGTAAAAAGTAAAAATTATGAAATCTTTTAAAAATTTTATAAAGATAACTTTAATTGGAGCTCCGCTTCTAAATAAGATTATAGGAATATTTCTTATATCAATGTTGCCTATAATTGAACTTCGTGGAGCAATACCGATTGGAGCAGCTATTGGATTACCTTGGTACTTGAATATGATTGTTTCGATTGTTGGAAATATGCTTCCTGTGCCGTTTATTCTTTTATTTGTAGTAAAATTATTTGAATTTATGAAAAAGAAGAATATATTGGTAAACTTTATTGAAAAAATTGAAAAAAGGGCGATGAGCAGAAGTGAAAGTATTGCAAATAAGGAATTTTTGGGACTTATGATTTTTGTAGCTATTCCATTTCCAGGAACAGGTGCTTGGACAGGAGCATTGATTGCGGCATTACTTCAATTTGACAGAAAAAAATCTTTTTTATATATTCTTTTTGGAGTATTAATTGCAGCAGCTCTTGTAACATTGGGAGTATACGGAGTGATAGGATTTTTAAAATAGATCTGTTCGATAACTATATTGAATTTGAAAATACAATGAGATAAATATTGCTCTAAGGGAAGCAAGACATCTTATTAGAAATAAAAAAATATAAAGTTTCCGAACAAGGCTAACATAATTTTTAAATAATATCTTTTCAAAATCTTAAATATATGCTATACTAAAAAAAGTAAATTTTAAAATAAGGGAATGTTTTGGTTTCGACAGGATAAAAAGATTACTATTGGCAAGTAAGCGGGAGCTTTAAAATCCAACTTAAAAATAATCGGAAACGATAATTACGCATTAGCTGCCTAAGATAGCAGCTCATCTCTTTTGGGAACGCCATTTTTCCATTAGATGATGTCATTTTTAATGGCTTACTCAAATGTATGATTATGTCATTTGGGGAAATCTTATAATCTCGCCTTTAGACTTTTGTCTGTTTAATATCTAATGGTTAAAGCGTTAAATAGACTAAACTTGTAGAAGATAGTAAGAACTTTCTATTTTGGACACGGGTTCGATTCCCGTCATTTCCACCAAAACAGAAAATAAAAATCGAATTATTAAATAAACTGTAAGCGAGTTGCATAACTCGTTTTTTCTTTTTTGAAAATACTTTATTGAAAAAAACAAAATATTAATATATAATGGATTTATAAAAAGAATTGGAAACGAAAGGAGAATGTAATTTTAGATCAAAGTGTTATTTTGAGCATAAAAAATTACAATTTATAAATAAAATGAGAAATTATGATGTAATTGTAGTTGGTGCTGGACATGCAGGAATTGAAGCGGCATTGGCATCAGCGAGATTAGGATTGAATACAGCAATTTTTACAATAACATTAGATAATATAGGTGTTATGTCCTGTAACCCATCAGTTGGAGGGCCTGCAAAAAGCCATTTGGCTAAGGAAGTTGACGCATTAGGTGGAGAAATTGGACGAAATATGGATAAAAGCTTTGTACAAATGAGAATTCTAAATACAAAAAAAGGACCAGCAGTTCGTTCGTTAAGGGCTCAGGCAGATAGAAAAATTTACGCAAGGGAAATGAAAAAAACAATAGAAAATCAGCAAAATTTAGATACTGTTCAAGATATTGTCACAGAATTAATTGTTGAAGAAATTGAAATTTTAGAAGGTAATTCTAAAAGAATTGAAAAGGTTATAAAAGGAATAAGAACTAAGACAGGAATGGAGTTTTTTGCAAAAGCAGTTGTGCTTGCAACAGGAACATTCTTAAGAGGGATTTTATATATTGGAGATAAAAGGGTAAAAGGTGGAAGAATGGGAGAGTTATCAGCAGAAGATTTAACAACTTCCCTGAAATCTTTAGGATTTAAAATGGATAGATTCAAGACAGGAACTCCTCCTAGACTTGATATCAGAACATTAAATCTGGAAAAATTGGAAGAACAGCCAGGAATAACAGGTATTCCATTAAAATTTTCAATGAGAACGCCAAATAGTGAAGTTCTAGAAAAACCTCAATTATCATGCTACATAACACGGACAAATGAAACAACACATAAGCTAATACTTGATAATTTAGACAAAGCACCGATGTATAATGGAAGTATAAGCAGCACAGGACCAAGATACTGCCCGTCAATTGAAGATAAAGTTGTAAAATTTAATGATAAAGACAGCCATCATCTGTTTTTGGAGCCAGAAGGATTTGACACGGCGGAAGTCTACATAAGTGGACTTTCCACAAGCTATCCCGCTAGTTTGCAACAAAAGATAGTAAATACAATTGATGGACTTGAAAATGCTCATATAATGCGATATGGTTATGCGGTAGAATACGATATTGTAGACCCTAGCGAACTTGACTACACTCTTGAAACGCGTAAAGTAAAAGGACTTTATTTAGCTGGACAGCTAAATGGGACAAGCGGTTATGAAGAGGCAGCTGCACAGGGAATTATCGCAGGAATCAATGCAGCTTTAAAAATTAAAGGAGAAGAGCCGTTTATTTTGGATAGGGAGAGTTCATACATTGGAACAATGATAGATGATTTAATAAATAAGGAATTGTTTGAGCCATATAGAATGTTTACAGCAAGATCTGAATTTCGACTTATTTTACGTGAAGACAACGCTGATATAAGACTTTCTGAAAAGGCTTATAAAATCGGACTTCTTGATAAAAAATATTATGATATTGTACAGGAAAAGAAAAAAAATGTTAAGATAACAATAGAAAACCTTGAGAATATAAAACTTGGAAGCAGTAACCAAAGACTCATGGAAATTCTTGATAAATATAACGAAAGTCTCAAAAGTGGAACGACTTTAAAGGAAATTTTACGTCGTCCAAAAGTTACATATCAAGATATAAAATATATCGCTGAAATCATTGAAAATGTTCCAAATCTAAATTTTGACGATGAAACTGAATATCAAATTGAAGTTCAGACAAAATATGAGGGCTACATTGCCAAAGCCATCCAAATTATGGAAAAACAGCAAAAACTTGATGATAAAAAAATTCCTAAAAATTTTGACTATGACAGTATGAAGGGAATTACAAGAGAAGCAAAACAAAGATTGAAAGAAAATAGACCATATAATGTAGGACAGGCATCCAGAATGTCTGGAGTAACGCCAGCAGATATTTCTGTGCTGCTAATGTATTTAGATGGAGTTTTAAAATAAATTTGGCTATTTTAAAACCAAACTAAAGAAAGTTTTTATATATTAATGGAATGTAAGGAGAAAAAGTGGAAAATATAAACGAAGAAGCCAATTTAAGAGAATATTTCTTAAACTTGCTTTCAAAATCAGAAATTAAAGTACCAGATGAAAAAATTATACAAATGCTGAAATTTTTGGAACTTTTATATAATAAAAATCAGATTATGAATTTAACAGCAATTCGTGAGAAAAAAGGAATGCTGGAAAAACATTTTATAGATTCCTTACTTTTAACAAAAGTTATAAATGATGACGAAAAATCTTTTATAGATGTGGGAACAGGTGCTGGATTTCCTGGGCTTGTACTTGTTATTTATTACCCAGAGAAAAAGTTTTTGTTAGTAGATTCAGTAAGGAAAAAAATAGAATTCATAAATGAAGTAATAAAAGAATTAAATTTACAGAATGTAACCACAAGTTTTGAACGTGCAGAAGAATTAATAAAAGATAGAAGAGAATGTTTTGATGTTGCTCTTTGTCGAGGAGTAGCAAATTTAAGAATAATACTGGAGTATATGATTCCATTCATAAAAGTAAATGGACGATTTTTACCACAAAAATTAAACCTAAACGAAATAGAAGAATCGAAAAATGCTCTAAAGATTTTAAATGCAAAAATAAACAAAACTTTTGAATTTAATCTTCCAGAAAGTATGGATAAAAGGATAATTTTGGAAATTTTAAAACTACAAAAAACAGACAAAAAATATCCAAGAAAAATAGGAATTCCATCCAAGAAGCCGTTATAGATAAAAGAATTAAAAAGTTGTAAAAATAAAGTATTCATTTGTATGGAGCAACAAACTTTTAGGAAATAACTTTATAAAGGCAATAGTTAACAGAGGAATAAAAGTTACAGGATTAGTATAAAATTATAAAAAACGGTGTATTGTCAAGTCAAGTGCAACAGAAAGTAAAAATAATATAAAGTTAAAGTTTTTTTAAGGGCAGAGATTTTTCTGCTCTTTAATTTTTATGCTGTAGTGTTATCAAAATAATACTCTTCTGCTGAACGATAGTTCAGTATTTTTCTGCATCTCTTATTCAAAATTTTTTGTATTTCTGGTATTTTTTTCTCTTTTCCATTCTTGCCTTTTACGGCATTAATTTCAGAGTATCCTTTTTCTTCACGGCTGTTAATATGCTCAGGTCTCTGCTCAATTCTTGCGCCCAGTATGCTTTTATTCTTTTTAGCATTACGTTGTCCAATCAGTTTTTTTTCTAGGCTTAAGTTTAGTCATTCTAGGAAGCATGTATGGCTTTATTCCTTTAGTTTCCCCTCTGTGAATTATTTCATATACAGTTTTGGTTGAAGGGATAGCTTTATCAAGATTATTTCTTTTGTAGATATTGCAGAAGGTGTCAATGCTGTGAACCCTTTTCTCTTTTTCAAAAATCTCTTTTTTAATCTCAACAAAGATATAGAGGGTCATACTGCTTATGGCATAGACACTTCTGTATTCTTTTTTTGTATAGAATGTGAGCAGTATCAGCAATACAGATATCTTTAAAGCTGTAGGATGAAACCATCTGAGTTACAGAGTTTCTTTTGAGTTCTCTTGAAATAGTGGAAGGACTTTTTCCAAGCAACTTTGCGATGAAGCGGATGGACTTGTCTTCATTTTGGTAAGCCTGAATTTGTCCTCTGTTGGAAGGAGTTAGATATTAGTACATCATTTTTACTATGTTTTAGGTGTTGCACTTGATTATACAATACACTTATGAAAAAATTTAGAAAAATTCAAAAAAAGTAGTTGACAAAAGGGAGCGATTATGGTAATATATATCTTGTCGATACGAAAAAGGTATCACAGGACAATAGAAAATAAGAATAGAAGAAGCAATAATGTGTAATAGATAAAACAAAAGTCAAGAGTACATATTTTAGTAGAGTAAGATATGAACTTGTCAAAACTAAGGTGAAATAAAATATATTTATGATATATTGAATGAAGAGTTTGATCCTGGCTCAGGATGAACGCTGACAGAATGCTTAACACATGCAAGTCTTTGGCGAAGCTGTGCTTGCACAGACTAGCCAAGGCGGACGGGTGAGTAACGCGTAAGGAACTTACCCTGCAGACAGGGATAACAGATGGAAACGACTGATAAGACCTGGTATTGTCAGGCTGACGCATGTCAAGCCTGATGAAAGGAGACGCTGCAGGAGAGCCTTGCGTCCTATTAGCTAGTTGGTGGGGTAATGGCCTACCAAGGCGATGATAGGTAGCCGGCCTGAGAGGGTGAACGGCCACAAGGGGACTGAGATACGGCCCTTACTCCTACGGGAGGCAGCAGTGGGGAATATTGGACAATGGGGGCAACCCTGATCCAGCAATTCTGTGTGCACGAAGAAGGTTTTCGGATTGTAAAGTGCTTTCAGCAGGGAAGAAGAAAGTGACGGTACCTGCAGAAGAAGCGACGGCTAAATACGTGCCAGCAGCCGCGGTAATACGTATGTCGCAAGCGTTATCCGGAATTATTGGGCATAAAGGGCATCTAGGCGGCCCTGTAAGTCTAGGGTGAAAACCTGCGGCTCAACCGCAGGCTTGCCCCGGAAACTACAGGGCTAGAGTACCGGAGAGGTGGACGGAACTGCACGAGTAGAGGTGAAATTCGTAGATATGTGCAGGAATGCCGATGATGAAGATAGTTCACTGGACGGCAACTGACGCTGAAGTGCGAAAGCTAGGGGAGCAAACAGGATTAGATACCCTGGTAGTCCTAGCTGTAAACGATGATTACTGGGTGTGGGCATGAAGAGTGTCCGTGCCGAAGCAAATGCGATAAGTAATCCGCCTGGGGAGTACGGCCGCAAGGCTGAAACTCAAAGGAATTGACGGGGACCCGCACAAGCGGTGGAGCATGTGGTTTAATTCGACGCAACGCGAGGAACCTTACCAGATCTTGACATCCTGCGAATGCCCGTGAGAGCGGGCAGTGCCTTTGGGAACGCAGAGGCAGGTGGTGCATGGCTGTCGACAGCTCGTGTCGTGAGATGTTGGGTTAAGTCCCGCAACGAGCGCAACCCCTATCGTTAGTTACCATCATTAAGTTGGGGACTCTAGTGAGACTGCCTGCGAAGAGCAGGAGGAAGGTGGGGATGACGTCAAGTCATCATGCCCCTTATGATCTGGGCTACACACGTGCTACAATGGCCGGTACAGAGAGCAGCCAGGCGGCAACGCTGAGCGAATCTTGAAAGCCGGTCCAAGTTCGGATTGAAGCCTGCAACTCGGCTTCATGAAGCTGGAATCGCTAGTAATCGCAGATCAGCAATGCTGCGGTGAATACGTTCTCGGGTCTTGTACACACCGCCCGTCACACCACGAGAGTTGTCTGCACCTGAAGCTGCTGGTCCAACCGTAAGGAGGAAGGCATCTAAGGTGTGGATAGTGATTGGGGTGAAGTCGTAACAAGGTATCCGTACCGGAAGGTGCGGATGGATCACCTCCTTTCTAAGGAGAAATAAACACAGCTTCTTCTTATATCTTCTATGTTTTATATTAGGACAATGAGAAATGAATAGTAGGTAAAAGATTACAATAAAACTAGAGTAAAAGTTATTCTGGAGAAAAAGCTAATAAGGGCACACGGAGGATGCCTAGGCAACAGTAGCCGATGAAGGACGTGATAAGCTGCGATAAGCCAGGAGGAGATGCACATAATTATTGATCCCTGGATTTCCGAATGGGTAAACCTACATATCTGAAGGATATGTGTGAAAACGGTAAGTCCGCGAACTGAAACATCTAAGTAGCGGGAGGAAAAGAAAGTAAAAACGATTCCCTAAGTAGCGGCGAGCGAACAGGGAGGAGCCTAAACCGTGTCAGTGCCAAGCGGACAGCGTTGCTGGCACGGGGTTGAGGGACTTCCATTAACGGATTGTCATAATGTTTAAGCTGCATGTGTGTAAGTGGAACCAGCTGGGAAGCTGGACCAAAGAAGGTGATAGTCCTGTAGAACATAAAACATATGCTGTGACTGGAAGCACCCGAGTAGCGTCAGGCACGAGGAATCTGGCGTGAATCAGCGTGGACCATATCACGCAAGGCTAAATACTACTGTTGACCGATAGTGAAGAGTACCGTGAGGGAAAGGTGAAAAGAACCCTGAGCAAGGGAGTGAAATAGAATTTGAAACCGTGTGCTTACAAACGGTAGGAGCACTTTATGTGTGACTGCGTGGATTTTGGTTAATCATCCTGCGAGTTATGATTAGTGGCAAGGTTAATAAAGTGGAGCCGAAGGGAAACCGAGTCTTAATAGGGCATTAAGTCGCTAGTCATAGACGCGAAACCTAGTGATCTAGGCCTGTCCAGGCTGAAGCTGAGGTAAGACTCAGTGGAGGGCCGAACTCACCGCCGTTGAAAAGTTGGGAGATGAGATAGGTCTAGGGGTGAAAAGCCAATCGAACTAGGAGATAGCTCGTTCTCTCCGAAATGCATTTAGGTGCAGCCTTGATATTAAGATATGCGGGGGTAGAGCTCTGTATGGTCTAGGGGGCGTATTGCTTACCGAAATCAAGCAAACTGCGAATACCGCATATTAATAGTCAGGAGTGAGTCCGTGGATGACAAGGTCCTCGGACGAGAGGGGAACAGCCCAGACCGCCAGCTAAGGTCCCTAATTATGTCTAAGTGGGAAAGGAGGTGGATATTCACAGACAACCAGGAGGTTGGCTTAGAAGCAGCCATGCCTTGAAAGAGTGCGTAACAGCTCACTGGTCGAGAGTATCTGCGCCGAAGATGTAACGGGGCTAAGACATAAACCGAAGCTGCGGAGGCGTTTTTACGCCTGGTAGGAGAGCGTTCTGTAGGCCGTTGAAGAGACGCCGTAAGGCAGTCTTGGAGGTATCAGAAGTGAGAATGCAGGAATGAGTAGCGAGAAGGCGGGCGAGAATCCCGCCGGCCGGAAGTCCAAGGTTTCCAGGGGAAGGTTTGTCCGCCCTGGGGGAGTCGGGACCTAAGCATAAGCAAAAATGTGATGGCGAATGGAAAACAGGTTAATATTCCTGTACCGCTGTTATCGCCTGAGAGACGGAGTGACGCAGGAAGGTATGCGGGAAGGCTGACGGAATAGCCTTTCTAAGGGCGTAGCATGGGCATGCAGGAAAATCCGCATGCCTAAATGTGAGACCTGATGGGTAAGTGCATCTGCATAAGCTGCAGATCCTACACTGCCGAGAAAAACTTCTATCGATGAGAAGCAGCGCCCGTACTGTAAACCGACACAGGTGGACAGAGTGAGAAACTTAAGGCCGACAGGATAACTCTAGCTAAGGAACTCTGCAAAATGGCCCCGTAACTTTGGGAGAAGGGGTGCCTGATATACCTGATGGGAGAAACACCCTGAGGGGAAACAGGCCGCAGTGAAGAGTCCCAAGCAACTGTTTACCAAAAACACAGGTCTATGCTAAGCTGAAAGGCGACGTATATGGGCTGACACCTGCCCAGTGCCGGAAGGTTAAGAGGAGGGTTGAGAGACTCAAATTGAAGCCCCGGTGAACGGCGGCCGTAACTATAACGGTCCTAAGGTAGCGAAATTCCTTGTCGGGTAAGTTCCGACCTGCACGAATGGTGAAATGATTTGGGAGCTGTCTTGGCTGGAGACCTGGTGAAGTTGTAATGCCGGTGAAGATACCGGCTACCTGCAGTAGGACGGAAAGACCCCGTGGAGCTTTACTGTAGTTTGGCATTGGGTTCTGGCTGCATGTGTATAGGATAGTTGGGAGACTATGAAGCCAAGGCGTCAGTCTTGGCAGAGTCGCTGTTGGAATACCAACCATATGCCGTCGGAATTCTAATCTGGAAACGGAGACAGTGCTAGATGGGCAGTTTGACTGGGGCGGTCGCCTCCCAAAGAGTAACGGAGGCGTTCAAAGGTTCCCTCAGGCTGGATGGAAATCAGCCTAAGAGTGTAAACGCATAAGGGAGCTTGACTGCAAGACTGACGGGTCGAGCAGGCACGAAAGTGGGAGTTAGTGATCCGGCGGTTCCGAATGGAAGGACCGTCGCTCAACGGATAAAAGCTACCCCGGGGATAACAGGCTGATACTTCCCAAGAGTCCATATCGACGGAAGTGTTTGGCACCTCGATGTCGGCTCGTCTCATCCTGGGGCTGGAGAAGGTCCCAAGGGTTGGGCTGTTCGCCCATTAAAGAGGCACGCGAGCTGGGTTCAGAACGTCGTGAGACAGTTCGGTCCCTATCCACTGCAGGCGCTTGAGTACTGAAAAGATCTGACCTTAGTACGAGAGGACCGGGTTGGACAGACCTCTGATGTATCAGTTGTCACGCCAGTGGCACGGCTGAGTAGTCACGTCTGGAACGGATAACCGCTGAAAGCATCTAAGCGGGAAGCCGGCTTTGAGATGAGTACTCGCAGTATCCATGGAGAACACATGGTCGATAGGCCAGAGGTGTAAGCGTAGTAATGCGTTTAGCTGACTGGTACTAATATTACATATGCTTTTTAGGTAGTCTTTTACTTCTACTATTTATTTCTCATTGTCTTAGTTCATACAATTTAATCTTACATAGTTTGGTGATCATAGCGGCAGGGATACACCCGGTCACATTTCGAACCCGGCAGTTAAGTCTGCCTGCGCCTACGATACTTGGATTCGTCCCGGGAAAATAGGAAGTTGCCAAACTTTTTTTCTTTGCGTCTCCGTAGCTCAGCTGGTTAGAGCATCTGACTGTTAATCAGAGGGTCGTTGGTTCAAGTCCAACCGGGGACGCCATTTTTTTGTTCAAAAAGGAATTCAGTTTGATTTATATCTCTTATCTGCTCTTCTATAGATATTCTCCTTTTACTCCAGCCTTATTTATCTAGTAATATTCGTCAAAATTTGTTTCATCAATATAGATTATTTCTCTGCCTGAACCTGCTTCTGGTAATTTTTTTAAATATCTATTTACTTCTTTCTCGTCCTGCTCTCTGTATTTTGTATCTTTTTTTTAGGAAAAGAAAGTCCAATAAGGAATGTTCTGAAGGAAATATCACATGATTAAAAAAGCGGTTAAAAAAGAATTATTATGTTATTTGATGAATGCCTCTATATTTTTTAGTATAAAGTATAATTTTTGTTTTTTAAATAGAAAATAGTAAAAATATTTAAAGAATAAATTTAATATGATTGTTAAAAAAATAACAAAACTTTCTTCCAAAGGTTGAAATATTGCCAAATATGTTTTAAAATATAGTAAATAAAATTTTAAGGAGGCAGAAAAATGAAAAGTTTAAAAGAGGATTTTTCTTTAATGTCAAGTTTGTTGATACCAGTAGCAGTGGCTATTAATTTTACAGGATTTACTATTGCAAAAATGTTAAATGTGCCATTATTTCTTGATTCGATAGGAACAGTTTTTATAAGTCTTCTGGCTGGTCCTTGGGTTGGATCAGTTGCTGCAATTATTACAAGTATAGTTACTGGTGGACTTGCACCTGAAAATTTGGCATTTATACCAGTTGGAATTTTGATTGCTGTTGTAATGGGAACATTGACTAGATTTAAAATGAAAAATTATGTTGTAAAAATAGTAGTTTGTACATTAATATTGACGATAGTTAGTATTAGTTCATCTACTCTAATAACAATTTTAATGTATGGTGGAATTACACCGAATGCAACTGGAGTTTTAACTTCATTTTTTGTAAAACAAGGGATAAGCTTAAAAGTTGCTGCAACTTTATCTAATTTTATTTCAGAAATTGGTGATAAAGTAATAACAGTTGTTATTGCGATGTTAATTGTTAAAAGTATGTCTGATAGATATTTGATTAAATTTAAGTATGGAGAAAACTATATTCATGGAACAAAATAGAAGTGGAGAAATAAAATGATAAAAAAATTTTTAGAAGGGCTGTATCCGCTTACAAAGTTATATTTTGCAATATCACTTATAATTTCAGCATTTTTAATCCCAAATGACTTTTATGGCTATGTGCTTGTTATAGTTTGTGGAATTTTAGCAAGTTTTTATGGAAAAGGCAGCGCTTATTTCAAAAGAGTTTTTATAAGTTTATTTTTACTGACTTTAGTTATATTTGCTGCACAAAGTACGTTATTTGCTTCAAATGAAATTGTAGCAAAAATTGGGATTTTTACAATTTATAAAGCTGGATTACTAAAAGCTGTAAAAATCACATCAAAGTTATGGGCAATCGTGGCTTCAGTTACATTACTGACTCTTATAACTTCAATAAAGGATTTTACAGTAGCTCTTGAAAAAAAAGGAATAAATCCTAAATTTGCATTTATCCTTCTTTTAACTTTTCAAATAATTCCTGAAATGGGAAAACAGGCTGGCGTAATCTTGGATTCACAGCGTTCAAGAGGTGTGGAAACAGAAGGAAATATTTTTGTGAGAACGAGGGCTTTACTACCAGTATTTGTGCCATTAGTGCTATCTTCTATTTTAAATACTGAAGAAAGAGCGATTACGCTGGAGGCACGTGGGTTTTCGATTGGAGAAAAGCGGACAATATTGAATGATATAAAAGAAACAAAAAATGATAAAATTATGAAAATTATGCTGGCTATTTTTATAGTGCTGTGTATTGTGTGGAGGGTGGTATGGGTTATTTCAAAATAGAAAATGTGAACTACAAATATCCGCTTGAAGAAAAACAAGCTCTGAAAAATATTAATATCGAGATAAAAAAAGGCGAATTTTGGGCTATAATCGGAAAAAATGGGAGCGGAAAAACGACATTTTGCAATATGTTAAGGCGATTTGTGCCTGATTTTTATAAAGGGGAACTGACAGGGACAATAACGCTGGAAGATAAAGAACTGAAAGATTATTCTCAAAAGGAACTTGTTCAGAAAATTGGGTTTGTATTTCAGAATCCGTTTACACAGATTAGCGGAGTAAAAGATACAGTTTTTGAGGAAATAGCTTATGGACTTGAAAATTTAGGTTTAGACAAAGGAGAAATAATTTCCAAAGTTGAAAAAATATTGAAACTGCTTGAAATTGAAAAGCTGCGTGACAGAAATCCTTACGATTTATCTGGCGGACAAAAGCAAAGAGTGGCACTTGCCTCAATTATCGCAATGGATCCTGACATTCTAGTTATTGACGAGCCAACTTCACAGCTTGATCCAAAAGGAACAGAAGATATTTTCAAAATTATAAATTTAATGGCAAATGAAGGAAAATCAATAATCTTGGTTGAACATAAACTTGAACTTATTGCAGAATATGCCCAAAATATACTTGTCCTTGATGAAGGAGAAATAATTTTGAGCGGAAAAGCGGAAGAAGTTTTAAATAATAAAATCTTGCTAGAAAAGGAAATTGGTATGACACAATATTCTATACTTGCTTATGAACTTGAAAAATCAGGAAAAGTTGAGCTTGAAGAAATTCCTATAACCAAGGAAAAGATAGTGGAGTTATTGAAAAAATAAAGTAATAAAAAATAAAAATTGTTAAAAAACCTATATCTTAAGTTTAGAATTGGCTGAAAAAAATAAACTGAAAAATATTTCCTTTCCAAATATCTCGACAGGAGTGTACAGATTTCCAAAAGATTTAGCTGCAAAAACTGCTATTAACGCTGTGACAGAATATTTGGCGAAAAGTGATTTTATAGAAAAAGTAAATTTTGTATGTTTTGAAGATGAAAATTTTGAGATTTATCAAAAATTACTGGAAGAGAAAGGGATTTTATGAAAGAAGGAAAACTGAAAAAAATTATAAAAATAGACTGGACTATATTTTATTCCAAACCAAGAATACAAATTTTAGGAATTTTGATATTTTTGGATATAATGTTGCTTTTCTCAGTTACAGAAGAAATGGAAAAAGGCTTTAGCGTATCTTCTGTTTCAACTTCAATAGTCTTATTTATACTATTTGTCTTATTAAATGGATTGTTTATTTTTTATTACAAAAATAAATTTCCTAACATAGAATTTTATGATGATTATTTTATTTTCAAAAAAGAGAAAGTGTACTATGAAAATTTAAAATATTTCTTCTTTAAGGATAATAGATTATTTCAAATGAAGAAATTTTCTAAAATTTTGTATAAATCTGAGGGTGGTAATTGGAAAAAGATAGATGGAAGCGGGTATGATTATGACTTATTTTCAGTATTTCAAAAATGTTTTTTAGAAAAAAATTTTCCAAAAGCGGCAGAAAATATTGAAAATGGCGGAGTTGAGATTTTTCCATTTCAAAATCAAGGTTTTGTGAAAAATAAATTTTTATTTTCAAGTGAAGAAGGATTGCAGGAATTGACTCAGATTTTTGAAAGTTCACCCAAAATACAAGTATCGAATAAGTCTGTAACATTTGATAATGAGATTTATGATTGGGAAAATTATAATATTGAATTTGAAATCGGCACAATTACAGTAAGTGATTTGAAAAAGAATACGATTATTGAAATTGAAGCTAAAAATACAGTAATTTGTCAGGAAATTTTATTAAAAAATTTAATAGAAAATTTTGATAAAAAATATCCTAAATTTTATTAGAAAATAAGAAAATTTGGAAAGTGAGAAAGGGAAATTTTGATGAAAAGATGTTTGTCAGGCTTATTAGGAATTATTTTGTTATTTTTTGTGATGACAATTGTTTATTGTCTATACTGCCTTTTTAAAATATTTGTTAATAAATACATACCTTTTTTTGAAGTGCTGATTTTTTTAGGAATATGTAGTGGCTGGACATACGGATTAAATAGATATGATAAAAAAAATTTTGAAAATGAAAAGGATAAGAATAGAAGCAGATTTGCACCAAAAGAAAATAAAGAGCCGTCAAATAAAGAATTGTTGTCAGCCCTTTTTCTTGCATATATTCCAGCAATTATAACAATTTATCTTGGAAATGTGACTGAACTGGCATATTTTATAAGTTCATCTGAGAAAACAAAATTTACAGCAGAGTTTTTTAATTCGATAAATGAAGTTTTCAATCAACGTTTTTTTTATAAAAATTTATTGATAGTATCAGTAACTTTTATAATATTTGGGGCTTTTTTTAGTTTTAGAACAGTTACAGAATACATGAAGAGGAAAAAAGAGGAGCTGGAACAATAAAATAATTATTGAAGATAATTGTTTAATAAAATTTTTAAAGGAGACAAAACTATGAGTTTTATTACTGTAAAAAATTTGAGTTTTAAATATCCGAATGGAACTGAAAATGTGCTTAATGATGTTTCTCTTGAAGTTAAAAAAGGGGAGAAAGTTGCGATTATTGGGCAAAATGGAGCTGGGAAAACAACGATGGTAAAAATGTTGAATGGACTTTTAAAGCCAGTAAGCGGAGATGTTGTTGTAGATGACTGGAATACAAAGAAATATACCGTTGCCAAAATGAGCCGAAAAGTCGGATATGTCTTTCAAAATCCAATGGATCAGATATTTCATAACAATGTTTACGATGAAATAGCCTTTGGAGCAAAAAAATTAAAATATTCTCCTGATGAAACAAAAACAATGGTGGAAAATGCCATAAAATTAACGGAACTTGAAAAATATCAAAAGGAAAATCCGTACAATTTACCGTATTCCTTGAGAAAATTTGTTACAATTGCCGCAGTAATTGCAATGGGTTCAGACGTTATTGTAATGGATGAGCCAACAGCAGGGCAGGATTTTAGAGGAATGAGAGTTTTGCATAACTTGATTGACGAACTTCAAAAGCAAGGAAAAACTATAATTACAATAACTCACGATATGGAATTTGTAGTAAAAAATTTTGACAGGGTAATTGTAATGACAAATGGAAAAGTTATCGCTGATGGAGATAAACGTGATATTTTCTGGCAATTTGATACATTGGAGCAAAGCATGGTAAAACAACCGTATATCAGTGATTTGTCTAAGGAAATGGAAATGGATGGAAAGATTTTGTCTGTGAAGGAATTTGTGGAAAATTATTAAAATATATATTGGTTGTCTTTAGTAAAATGAAAAATTATACAAATTAAAATAATTAAGATTTTGATTTTAAAAATAGATAGAGTAAAAAAATAGGATTAAGTGGGAAACAATATCATTCAGCTTTTTTATTTTTTATTTTCGTAGGATTGCTCATTGCCGCAAAACCTTACCTTGCAATAAAGGTTTATCCTAATAATTAAAATTATGGCAAGATTGCTACGCAATAACCCATGGCTAGTCTTCGACATTTTTCTGCACTGACAAAAAACTCGCTATGCTCAAACAGTTTTGCCAGCACAGAAAAATGCTCCGACGGATTAGTTCATACTAAACTCTGTTTAAAAAATAAAAATTATATCTTAAATTACTTGAAAATATTAGGTTTATATCCTTTATTAGAAAAATTTGTAATAAATTCATTATTTAAATAAGGTTTAGTATAACATAATATATGAGAAATTTGAGTTATTCCTAAACCAATTTATAAGCTTTATTAGTTTACAAGATACTGATTAAAAATTTTTATAATTCAATTTCCCTGTTTCTATCAATCTTTCTAAAAATATCTGTATTTTTGAGCTTTTCTACATTTCTTTTCTTTTGGCTTTTGTTTTCAATATTATTATTTATTGTAGTTATCATCATAAACAAAAATTTTTCCTGTCCAAAATTATAGTTTTTTACTTCATTACTTGCAGAAAGTGTTGCAATATTATTTAAATAATAGTCAATTCCTTTTTGAAATTCATTTTTTTCAACAAAATTCCGAATATTTAAAAAATGTAAACTTAACTTATAGGAATAGACTTCTTCATCTGACATTGTAAATTTATCAGTTTCACTTTTATTGCTCAAAAGTTTTAGAACTTCATCTATTTCAGGCTTTAAGTTTTTCACACCATTATCATTGGCTTCTTCCTGTAATTTTATAAGTTTTAAAAATAAAGAATTTGGATATTTTTTGTTTATTTGATTAATAATTTTATTTTTCTCATCTATATCTTCAATATTTCCATAGTAAGTGACTTTCATGCTCCAAATTTCATAATCTGTTGGATTAGCCTTTTCAAAAATATCCATATATTTTTTTCCATTTCTTATATTTTTCAAGTAAAGACTTGCCAAATAAGTTTCAGCGATTTTTCCTGCTACGATATAATTATTTCTATCCTTTTCAAGCAAATTTTCCAGTTTTTTCAAATATTCTGCTCCATCAATACCCGCAGTTTCAAAAAGCATTCCATCGCCAATTTCTTCATCAAGCTTAATAGTTTCTTCAATAATTTCACGTTTAATCCCTTTTGCACTCAGTTTTTTATAAATAATACTGCTTACATTTTCTGCATTCCCAAAAATTCCAAATACTAAAAATAATAAAATAGCAGTTAATTTTTTCATCTTGTTTATTTCCTTTCAATTTTTTGTTTATTATAAACATGTATATTTTTCCTCTTGAAGTCAAAAATACAGTTCTTAATTTTTAAGAATTTTTACTATATTTTACATTATTGAGAAAATTTTTTCAAATTAATTAATAAATTTTTTTGAGATAATTCTTTTGCGAAAAAAAGGATGCTTATAAATGAAAAAATTAGTTAAACTGTCTTAAAACTTAGGGAAGTTTTTATTTTTCAAAATATGGAAAATTTCGATAAATTATGGTATCATTATTAGTAATGATATAGAAAAAACAGTAATAAAAAACGTAAACATTGAAAAATATTATTAAAATTCAAACTTAAAAATATTTTATTTATTAATTGTTTTTGGTTTGGAGATATTAAAATAAGGCGGAAATAGATATGAAAACATATAACTTGCTTTATGGAAATTTAGAAAATGTGAAAATAAAAGGAGTTACAAAAACAAACATTCCAAAATTTAGGAAATTAGGAGTTTTTACACTTTATGACTTGCTTTATTTTTTCCCGAGGGCTTATGAGAATAGAAGTAATCATAAGAAAATTGCGGAAATTCTGGCGGATGAATTTGTGATTTTACAGGGAACAGTTGTGAATGTGGTTAATCAGTATATAAAGGCTGGAAGGACTATGTTTCGAGCGGTTTTGAGTGATGATAGCGGAATGATTGAGCTTGTGTGGTTTAATAACAGGTTTGTGAAAAATGGTATTCATATTGGCGATGAGATTATAGTTTATGGGAAAGTGAGAAAGACTGTAAAATTTCAGCTTGTGAATCCCGAGTATAAAAAAATCAAGCAGGCTAGTTTTGATATGCAGGAACAAAAGCAGATATTGCCGATTTATCCGTCTACTGAGTCGCTTAGACAGCAGGCAATTAGAAAAGTTATGGAAAATGCCTTGATGGATTACGGATATTTGTTGCAGGAAAATTTACCAAAGGAATTTTTGCAGAAGGAGAAACTGCTTGGAAGAAAAGAGGCAGTTTTAAATATTCATTTTCCAGAAAATGAGGAAAAGCAAAGCAAAGCACGAAAAAGATTTATGCTGGAGGAAATTTTGCTTCTGGAAATGGGAATTTTACAAAATCGTTTTAGTGTTGACAAGGCAAATAAGAATATTTATAAACTTGAGGATAACAAAAGTCTTGTGAGCAAATTTATAAAGGGTCTGGATTATGATTTGACAAAAGCACAGAAGCGTGTAATAAAGGAGATCTATTCTGAATTAAAGGCTGGAAAGATTGTAAATAGGCTGATTCAGGGGGATGTTGGTTCTGGAAAGACGATTGTTTCATTTATAATGCTTCTTTATATGGTTGAAAACAATTATCAAGGGGTAATTATGGCACCGACAGAAATTCTTGCAACACAGCATTATCTAGGAATTGTAGATGAATTTATGAATCTTGACATACGAGTGGAGCTTTTGACTGGAAGTGTGAAGGGAAAGAAAAAGGAAAAACTGCTGAACGAGATAAAAGAAGGACTTGTTGACATTGTAATTGGAACACATTCTCTAATCGAGGACAATGTGATTTTCAAAAATCTTGGGCTGATTGTAATTGATGAACAGCATAGATTTGGGGTAACACAGCGAAAACTTTTACGTGATAAGGGAAATCTTGCCAATTTAATTGTTATGAGTGCTACTCCGATTCCACGTTCACTTGCACTTACAATTTATGGAGATTTGGATATATCAATTATTGACGAGTTGCCTGCTGGAAGAAGTCCGATTAAGACAAAATGGATACAAAATGAAATTGACAGGCAAAAAATGTATAACTTTATGGAAAAGAAAATGAAAGATGGACGGCAAGTATACATAGTGTCGCCATTAATTGAGGAAAGTGAGAGCCTGAATGTAAAATCAGCACAGGAAACATACGAAGAATACATTTCAATTTTCCCAAGTAGAAAAATCGGACTTATGCACGGACGGCAAACTTACAAGGAAAAGCAGACAGTTATGGAGCAGTTTAAAAATCACGAACTCGATATTCTTGTTTCCACAACAGTAATCGAAGTTGGAGTAAACGTTCCAAATGCATCAATTATGGTAATCCGTGATGCTCAAAGATTCGGACTTTCTTCACTTCATCAACTTCGAGGAAGAGTTGGTCGTGGAAAATACCAGTCCTACTGCTTTTTAGAATCCGAAACAACAAATGAAATTTCAGTAAAAAGGCTGGAAGTTATGGAAGAAACAACAGATGGATTCAAAATTGCCGAAGAAGACTTAAAGTTACGTAATTCAGGAGAAATCTTGGGAACAAGACAAAGTGGAGTGTCTGACATGCTTTTTACCGACATTGTAAAAAATGTGAAAGAAATCAAATTTGTACGTGATTTTGTAATGGAATATCTAGAAAAGAGTGATGGAAAAATAGAAAATGAATTTTTGAAAATGGATATTTATAAGAAGTTTTTTAGCGATGAAACAAAGTAATGAAATGAATTGTAAAATTATTTTTAAATAGTGTTTAATATAAGTTAGATTTATTTAATATTACTAATTTATTTTTGGAAAAATTTCAAAATGATAAGGAGAAGTTTTGTGAAACAGTATTTAGCAGATTTTGGACTGCTTTTTGTAGGGATATTTTGGGGACTTGGGTTTGTATTTGTGAAGATTGGGCTGAATACAGGAGTTAATCCATTTTATTTGTCAGCGGTTAGATTTCTTGTGGGAGGGATTATTCTTTATGGAATTTTCTTTAGAAAAGTAGGAAAATTCAAAAAAAATGATGTTCTTGCTGGATTAATAGTTGGAATTTTTCAGTTTTTTGGATACGCTTTCCAAACTTATGGAGCGATGCTTACGACTGCCAGTAAAAATGCTTTTTTTACTTCGATAAACGTTATAATTGTTCCTTATATTTTTTGGTTTTTGCACAAAAAACGTCCTGATATTTTTGCATTTCTGGCTTCGGTTATTTGTGTAATGGGAGTTGCTGTGATAAGTTTTGACAGGAAGATGAATCTTGCAAATCTTAATTTTGGTGATATTTTGACAATTATAAGTGCGATATTTTTTGCAGGACAAATTGCTACGAATGGATATTTTAGTAAAAAAGTTGAGCCTTTAAAACTTGTTGTTATGCAGATGTTTGTAGCGGGAATATTGTTTGTGATAAATATTTTTATCTTTTCAGATACGAGCAAAATTCAAAAGCCTGCAGGAATGATGCTGATTGCAATAATTTATTTAACAATCTTCTCAACGGCGATACCAACAGTATTACAGACATTCTGCCAAAAATACACAACTTCTACAAGAGCTTCAGTGCTAATGTCAACAGAATCGCTTTTTGCACCACTTTTTGCATTTTTTATACTAAGTGAAAGATTATCATTTAGAGTGGTAGTTGGTGCTGGATTGGTACTTTTTGCAGTACTTGTATCGGAAACAAAATTGGGATTTAGGAAGTTAATTGATTGAAAAATTTAATTTTGATATTTATAACATTCTGTTGAAATTAGTAATTTTAAATTTCTAGAAATAACAACTTTTTTAGTTTATTGAAATAATTGTTATAAGTAAAATTTATCAAGCAAAATTTCATTAAGAGAAAAAGAACTGTTTGAGCTTTTGGAATGTATTTAAAGTAAAATTTATTTTTCATATTAGAATAGTCGAGTATTCAAAAACAAGTTTTCTTTTATAAGAAAGTTTTGCGTCAAGCGGGAGTAGTTCGTAGAACTTTCGCCATAATTGTTAAGTGCTAATCAATTCAAAGATGTTAAAGTAACTGATATTGTGAAATAAGAGATATGGCGTTTGATACCTCTGCGTTAAAAAAACTAATATGAAAAATTGAGAAAAACAATTAGCTTGGTAGAAATAATTTAAAATAAAATTTAAATAAAAAATTAATTGATGTTTTGTATTAAAATTTATCAAATAATATGATAAAATAAAATGGGTAATAATGAGTTTAATAAGGAGAGAAAAAATAAAAATGAAAATAGTTTTATATGGACATCCAACTTTACGTGAAAAATCAGAAAAAGTTGACGTAGTTGATGATAATATAAGAGAAATTTTAGATGAAATGGTTGCTCTTATGAGAAAAGCCAATGGAGTGGGACTTGCTGCAAATCAGGTGGATATTGCCAAAAGATTTTTTGTGCTGGAACACGAAGGAGTTGTAAAAAAAGTTATTAATCCAGAAATTTTGGAGTTTTCTGAAGAAATTGCAGATATGGAGGAAGGATGCTTGAGCATTCCTGGAGTTTTTAAGAAAGTAAACCGTCCTGCAAAAATTAAAGTGAAATATTTGAATGAAAATGGGGAAGAAGTCATTGAAGAACTCGATGAAATGTGGGCTAGGGCATTTCAGCACGAATTTGATCACATAGAAGGAATCCTGTTTACAGACAAACTTTCGGTTATGAATAAAAGATTAGTTGCTAAAAAATTAGATGTTCTAAAGAAAGATTTTGCAAAAGGCAGAATTTACAGGGACTTGGACTAATAAAGTCAGGAAAGTGAGAAATTAAATGAAGACAATATTTATGGGAACACCAGAATTTGCAATACCAAGTCTGGAAGTTGTATTTAAAAATACGGATTTACAGCTTATTTTTACAAAAGAGGATAAAATAAATGCCAGAGGAAATAAAATTATATTTTCTCCCGTAAAGCAGTTTGGAATTGATAATAATGTGGAAATTATTCAGCCAAAAAAAATGAAGGATGAAGAAGTTATAAACAAAATTAAGGAAGTAAATCCTGATTTAATCGTAGTTGTAGCTTATGGAAAAATTTTGCCAAAAGAAATAATTGATATTCCAAAATATGGAATAATAAACGTGCATTCTTCACTTTTGCCGAAATATAGAGGGGCTTCGCCTATTCATTCCGCTATTTTAAATGGCGACGCTGAAACAGGTGTAAGCATAATGTATATTGAGGAAGGGCTTGATTCTGGAGATGTAATTTTAAAGGAATATTGTAAAATTGCAGAAGATGATACGCTTGGGACTCTGCACGATAAATTGAAGGATCTGGGAGCGGCTGGACTTGAAAAAGCGTTGAAACTGATTGAAAATGGGGAAGTTCAGGCGGAAAAACAAGATGACAGCAAAGCCACTTTAGTAAAGCCGATTACAAAGGAACAGGCAAAAATCAACTGGAGTAGCACAAAAGAAGTTATTTACAATCAAATTCGTGGATTAAACCCATTTCCAGCAGCACATACTTCCAACGAAAAAGGTGAAAACATAAAAATTTATAAAAGTGAAAAAATTGAAAAAAAATATGAAGATGAAGTAGAAAATGGTACAATTGTCGAAATTATCAATAAAAAAGGGCCTGTTGTAAAAGTCGCAAATGGAGGATTATTGATTTTAGAGGCAAAATTTGAAGGGAAAAAACTTCAAAAGGGAGTAGATATTATTAATGGACGTAAAATGGTAATTGGAGAAAAATTATTGTATAGCAATCCTAGTTCAAAATAAGAATAGAAGGCTAGATTGTAATTTTCTAATTTTCATAGGAGGAAATATGAAGTTAAAAAAAATGGAAATTTCTGAAAGAGTTGTACAAAGACTGACAGAATATCTATCTATTCTAAAAGAAGTCCGAAAACAGTATAACGAAATAAATTCCATCGAACTTGCCAAAATTATGAACACTACTTCTGCTCAGGTACGTAAAGATTTATCAACATTTGGTGAGTTTGGTGTACGAGGGAAAGGTTATGATATAGATAATCTGATAGAAATTATTACAAAAATTCTTGGAATTGATAAAATTAACAATGTGATAATTGTAGGACATGGTAAGATGGGAGAAATGCTTTCCTCGAATCTCGATGTCTTAGGTGAAGGATTTAAAATTGTTGGGATATTTGACAAGGATAAGAATAAGATTGGGAAAACAGCTGCTAATAATTTAATTGTTCAGGATATACAAAATGTTGATGAATTTATAAAAAACATGAAGAATAATTCTGATACAAGAATTGAAATGGCTATTTTAGCAGTTGTAAAAGAACAGGCGCAAATTGCAGCAGAAGGTCTTGTAAAAAGTGGAATTTCTGCAATACTTAACATGACAACTTATAAATTGGAATTAGATAAAAACATAAAAGTTGTAGATATGGATATTTCAGCAAAGTTACAGGAATTAAATTTCTGGAGAATAAATAATATAAGCGAAAAAATATAATATCGAAAGGAGAACCTGTTGAATTTAATTTGGCAGGAAAGCTATGACTATAATTGATGGAAAGGCACTTTCAGAAAAGATTTTGAGAGAAATTGAACAGGAGCATAGTGAACTGGAAAAAAAAGTTGGCAGAAAAGCTGGACTTGCGGTAATTATAGTAGGAGACAATCCTGCTTCACAAATTTATGTAAGAAATAAAATAAAAGCTTGTGAAAGAGTCGGATTTCATTCTGAAACAATTAGACTTGATGAAAATATTACAGAAGAAAATTTACTTTCAGAAATAAAAAAATTAAATAATAACAACAATGTAGACGGAATTTTGGTACAATTACCACTTCCTGAACATATTGATGAATTAAATATTATAAATGCAATTTCAGCCGAAAAGGATGTTGATGGATTTCATACGACAAACATTGGTAAAATGATGATTGGAGATAAATCAGGATTTTTACCTTGCACACCAGCTGGAGTGATTCAGATGTTTGAAGAATATAATATTGATTTGAAAGGAAAAGATGTCCTTGTGATTGGACAAAGTAATATTGTGGGAAAACCAATGACACTTTTATTAATGCGAAAGCACGCAACGGTTCAAACTTGTAATTCAAAAACAAAAAATCTATCTGAAAAATTACAAAGAGCCGATGTAGTAATAGCAGCCGCAGGTTATCCAAAATTAGTAAAAACAACTGATGTAAAGGAAGGTGTCGTTGTAATTGATGTTGGAATAAACCGTGTAGATGGGAAACTGTGTGGAGATGTGGATTTTGAGGAAGTTTCTAAAAAAGCCTCTTTCATTACTCCAGTTCCCGGTGGTGTTGGTCCGATGACAATTGCAATGCTAATAAAGAATACATTTAAATCATACAATCAAAAAATGAATAAATAAGATTAATTAAATTAAAAAAGAAAGTGAGAAAATTAATGAAAGATAAAATTAAATTTATTGAAAAATTAGCCAAAAGTATGAACGAAAACAAAATTGAATCAGTAAAATATGAAGATAATAATTTTGAAGTTTCATTGACTAAGAAAAGGAAAGAAAGAAATATCATAGTAAATAGCGCACTAGCTCAGCCTATGGCTACAGCACCATCAAATATTCCACAGGAAGTACAACCGCAAGAAACATCTTCTCCTGCACCAGTACAGGAAGCATCTTCTGAAGAAATTTCAGGAACACAAATCACGTCCCCAATGGTTGGTACTTTTTATGCATCACCATCGCCAACAGCATCTCCGTTTGTAAAAGAAGGAGATTCCGTTACAGAAGGACAGACACTTTGTATAGTAGAGGCAATGAAACTTATGAATGAAGTAAAATCAACAGTTGCAGGAAAAGTAAAAAAAATACTTGTTAAAGACAAGGATAGTATAAAAAAAGGTCAGACATTAATGATTATTGAATAATTTTTATAAAAATAAAAAATAAAGAAGGGATAAAATTTGGAAGAGAAGAGGATTTTGTTAGATATTGTTCTATTATTGGTTTTATTGTTTTTTACATCGTTTTTATCAGCTGCAGAGTCAGCATTATCATCGCTTAAGCAGATACATTTAAAAAGTGATTCAAAAGAAAAGGAGAAAACAAAGGAAAGCGAACTTTTAAAGCTTTGGCTGGAAAATCCGAATGAATTACTTACAACACTTCTGTTTGTGAAGACAATCTCTTATTCTTCAATGGTTTTTACAGGAGTTTACTTAATAAAAAGAATTTATGCAGAAAATCTTTTTGTAGGAATTTCATTTTTTGTGTTAATTGTTCTTATCCTGATATTTTCTGAAATGGTACCGAGGCTGATAGCAAGAAACAACATCTACGGAGTTTCTAGAACATTAATAATTCCGTTAAATACAATACGAATTGTATTAAAACCGTTAATTCGCTTATTTATACATATTTCAAGATTTATTGTTGGAATATTCAAGATAAAGGTAAAAGATCAAATGTTTGAAATAACAGAAGATGAAATTTTAACATTTTTAAAGGCGGGAACAGAAAGCGGTGTATTTGAAGAAGGCGAAGAGGAAATGATTACCAGTATTTTTGAATTTTCCGAAACAACAGTCAAGGAAATACTTACTCCACGAAGAGATGTATTTGCATTGGAAGCAGAAAGCAAAATAGACGATGTATGGGATGAAATTTTAGATCAAGGATTCACACGTATCCCAATTTACACAGAAACAATCGACAAAATAGTAGGAACAGTCCATATGAAAGATTTACTCCGTTACGATAAGCAAACTGGAGAAAATCCTCTAATAAAGGATTTTATGAAAGAAGCCTATTTTGTTCCAATCACAAAATCTTTGATTGAACTGCTAGAGGAATTCAAGTTAAAGCAGCTTCATATGGCAATAGTTATTGATGAATATGGAGGAACACAGGGAATTGTAACAATTGAAGATTTGCTGGAGGAAATTGTTGGAGAAATAAGAGATGAATTTGATCAGGAAGAAGAAAATATTCAGCAAATTCGTGAAAAAATATTTGATATAAAAGGAGACACCCCTATTGAGGAAGTAAACGATAAATTGAATATAGAAATTCCTTTATCTGAAGAATACGATACAATCTCAGGATACATTCAAGATAAACTTGGAAAAGTCGCTGATGTTTTTGATCAGGTAAAAGGTGATAAATTTATATTAAAAGTGACTGATATGGATAATAAACGTGTTGAAAGAATAAGAGCGATTATTATTGATCAGGAGGAAGAAAAGGAAGAATAAGGAGAAAAAATGGAAGAAGTTAGACCACGAATACGTGTGGCAGGAATTCTTATCGAAGATAATAAAATCCTGCTAATCCAACATCACAAAAATGACAAAAAATACTGGCTTATTCCTGGCGGTGGAAATGATTGGGGCGAAACTACAAAAGAAGCTTTAATTCGTGAATATAAGGAAGAAACAAATATGGATATAGAAGTTGATGAATTTCTGTTCTTTTCAGAAACAATTTCCCCAGATAAGAAACGTCATGTTTTAAATCTGTTTTATAAAATACACCGTAATAATAAAAATGATAGTATCATAAAATTAGGAGAAGAAGCAGTCTTGATAGATTTGAAATTTGTAACAAAAGAAGAATTGGAAACAATGATAATTTATCCAAATATTAAGGAAAATTTATTAAAACTAATGAATAATGAAAAAATAAGAACTGATTTAGGAAGTTTATGGAATGATTAATTAAGAAATATTTATATGTAGTTTATTAGTTGTATCATAAGTTAAATAAATCACTGAATCATAAATTTTATGTATTTAATATTTTGATAAAAACAATAAAGATGATAACTATTGGTTTTTGAAAATAATAACATTTGTGTCAGTAAAATTGTTTTTGATTTATGAAATACTGTTATATCTTAAATTTATTAAAAATTAAATTAATTCAAACAATACGAATCAAAAATTCATAAGTATAGTTGCACACAGAATTATCGTTAATTATATAATTGTAGAAAAGAGGAAGAAGAAAAAATGAAAATAGAAGAAAAAGAAAAAATAGAAAAATTAATCCGTTCAGTAGAAGATTTTCCAGAAAAAGGAGTAATTTTTAGAGATATTACAACAGCGTTAAAAGATAAAGAAGGGCTGAAAATCATCATAAAGGATTTTACAGACAGATACAAGAATAAAGGAATAGACTATGTAGTAGGAGCTGATGCGAGGGGATTTATTTTCGGAGCTGCAATAGCTTATAATATTGGAGCAGGATTTGTTCCTGCAAGAAAGCCTGGAAAATTACCTGCAGAAGTTGAAAGTGTAGAGTATTCTTTGGAATATGGTAAAAATAGTATAGAAATCCATAAAGATGCTTTTGAAAAAAATTCGAAAATATTGATTGTTGATGATTTGCTAGCTACAGGAGGAACCGCCAAAGCAATGGTTCAATTAGTAGAAAAATTAGAAGCAGAAGTATATGAATTAGCGTTTATGATAGAATTATCAGATTTAAAAGGACGAGAATTTCTTAAAGGATATGAAGTCTATTCACAACTAAAATATTAATAAACTTCAAAAGGAATAACTTTCTAATTATCATGATTAGAAAAATTCCTTTTTTTATACAAAATTTAAAAGACTATTTTTATAGTGAAACTTATACAAAACCGACCTAAAAATATGGTATAATGACTTTATGGCATATGAAAAAGATTATAGAAAAAGAATTTTAAATTTTTATTACGAAAATGGAAAAACAAAAACATTATTTCATTTCAACATAAGTTCCAGCACATTGTACGGATGGATAAAACTTAAGAATGAAACAGGAGATCTTTCATCAAGAACACGGAAAAGAAAATTTAAGGTGCTTGATCCTGAAAAACTTGATGAATATATTAAAAATCCAGAGAATGCAGATAAATACATCCGTGAAATAGCAAAAGATTTTGGCTGTGGAAAGGAGACAGTGAGAGTAGCACTAAAAAAATCAGGATACACAAGAAAAAAACAGACAAAATACAGGGAGCAGGACGAGAAAAAAGTAAATAGATATTTAAAAAAATTATCAGAAGCAGGTTCAGGCAGAGAAATAATCTATATTGATGAAATAGGCTTTGACGAATATTACTACCGTGAATACGACTGGAGTAAAAGGGGAATATCTATTGAAGGGAAGAAAAGAGGATTAAGATATTCAAGAATAAATCTGGTTGCTGGAAAAATAGGGAATGCACTGATAGGAAGTATGATATACAGGGAAACAATGGAAAGTGAATTTTTTGAAGAATGGTTCAGGGAAATACTTCTAAGAGATATTGAAAAATTAGGGAAGAAAGTTCTAATAGTGATGGATAATGCGAGATTTCACAGAAAGAATATATTAGAAAAGATAATAAAGGGGACGGGCATTGTCTATTATTTCTTCCGCCATATTCACCGGATTTAAATCCAATAGAAAAATTATGGGCTAATATGAAGAAAAAATTAAAAGGCATAGCCTATAATTTTAATACACTAGAAGAAGCAGTTACTTCTGTTTTATTTAATAAATTAGTTCAGTTTTAAACAGGTTTTACTATATATTAACAATTCTTTTAGATTTTTTTCATGCGCTTGTCATGCACTATAAATGGAGTTTAGTATGAGTGATAAAGAAAAAAATAACATAATTTCATAATCATAGATTAGAAATAAAAATTAATAAATGAGAATTATAAAAACCTTATGAGTATAAAATCCCATAAGGTTTTTTTGTTAAAAAATAATACTAGTTTTTTCCCTTTCAAAAATCAGTTTTTTCTCAATTTTTTCATCTGCATCTTCCATAAAATCAATAAAGCATTTCTGATTTTGGTACTTTTGATTCAGCATTTTTAATTTATTTTTTGTTTCAGAGCCAAGATGATTGTCTTCTTTCAAAATATTTCGCACATCCTGATTTAGTACAAGCAGTTCATTTATCGAAATTCTGCCGCTGTATCCGCTGGAGCATTCATCACAGCCTTCTCCCATACATTTCTGGCACTTTTTCCCAACTAGTCTTTGTCCAATTACTCCAATTAATGAATCTAGTATCAAATATTTGGGAATACCCATATCTACTAGCCTGATTAATGTGGAAACAGCGTCGTTTGTGTGAATTGTCGAAATTACAAGATGTCCTGTTAATGCTGCTCTTACAGCGATTTCAGCCGTAACTTCATCTCTAATTTCTGAAATTACAATAATATCGGGGTCATTTCTTAATGTAGCTTTCAAGACTTCAGCAAATGTTACTCCGATACTCTGATTTACCTGTATTTGAATAATTCCGTCAATTTTGCTTTCTACAGGGTCTTCTACCGTTATGATTTTTTTTCTTCCATCATTTAACATATTTATTAAAGATTTTAAGGTTGTGGATTTTCCAGAGCCTGTCGGTCCGCTTACAAGTATCATTCCATATTTTCTAGTTAAAATCTCATTTAGCATTGCTATGCTTTGGTCTGAAAATCCCAGTGTTTCAAGGTTTATATCTTCCAGATAATTTTCAAGAATACGGAGAACTATGCTTTCTCCGCCAATTGTCGGCATATAGGCAGCTCTTATGTCATATCGCTTATTAATATTTTTTATATTCAATAAAAAAGAAAAGCTGCCATCTTGTGGCTTTCTTTTCTCTGCAACATTCATTCCCGCCAAAATTTTTATTCTAGCAATAATTTCTGTAATATTTTTTTCAAGCACCTTTTTGTTTACGGATTCGTATAATTTTTCACTTTCCATAAGATACCCGTCAACTCGGTATTTTATTTCCATACCTTCCAGCAAGTCAAATTTTATGTGAATATCACTGGCACGCTCCTTAAACCCTGCTTTTACAATTTCATTTAAATAAGAAACTGTATCTTTTGATAACAAATTATTTTTTTTATTATCAGAAATATCCTTTAATTTTACTTTCTCAGTTATTTTTTCATTCATTGTCCTCAATTTTCCTTCCCGCTTTTATAGTTTTTTATTTTTAGTTATTTCTTTTTTACACTTCCAGCATTAAATTCTTCCAATACTAATTCTGTCTGTTTTTTCAATGTTTTAAATAATGCCTTTTTAATCAAGTTGTACCATTTCAAAGCTGCACGTTGTGCATCAATCCCCTTTAATGTTTCCTTTAGCTGTAATTTAAAAAAGTCAACTTCTTCATAAGAAAGTTTTACATTTTTAGTTTTTTCCTTTTTGTTTGCCTTTGTTATTTTTACTTCATTTTCCAGATATTTGAAGAAACCAAACACGTTTGGCAGCTGTTTTTCATACTGGCTCATCATTTTTCTCATTTCCTCAATCATTTTTGTTAGATAACTTCTTGACATTTTAGAAAATGTAATATTGACTTTTCTTTTCCCTTTTCCAATTTTTTGTACAAGCTGCTGCATTTTAGCCTGTGATTTTGCATTTATTAAATCCATGTTGCTTACTGTGTTAGGATTTACCATCTTTGCCATAAATTCTCCTTTCTGTTCTTCATTATTTCTTTATTTATTATTCAAAATTTTTCATTATTTCTTCAAATGAAACATTTCCTTCCCTTAACAATGTAAGTTTTCCATTTTCATATTTCACAATTGTTGAAGGTTTTCCAGTTAATTCTGATTTTTCATTTGGAATGACAATGTCTACATTTTTTAACAGTTCTTCACTTAGATTTTCAATTTCAGTAACAGCATTTTCACCAGAAATATTTGCACTTGTTGTTAATAAAATTCCACCAGAATTTTTTATAATTTCAAGAGTAATCTTATTTTTCGGAATACGAACACCAATCGTTTTCATATTTTTATCAAATTTTTGGGTAAAACTCTCATTTGCAGAAAAAATAACTGTCAATTCTCCAGGCCAGTATTTATCAAGAATTTTAGAAATTTTCTGAATATTTTCTTTTGTTTCGTTTATTAATTCAATCAAAATATCTCTGTTACTGATTAGTGCGATTATTTTTTTAGAAAAATCACGTTTTTTTATCTTATATATTTTTTGTACAGCTTTCTGTTCAGGAAGAGAGCCAATTCCATAAACTGTATCTGTTGGGAATACAGCAACTCCTCCATTTTTCAGAATACATACCGCTTTTTTTATTTTAGTCATCATTTTCATCATCAACTGGCATCTCAAATAAGCCACTTATTGGATTATTCGTAGCAATTCTTTTTATTATTTCAGCAAACATTTTGCTTGTTGACAAGATTTTTAGTTTATCAAATTTTCTGTTTTCTGGTAATTGAATCGTATCAGTTACTACAACTTCTGTAAAAGCTAAATTTTTTAATCTTTCAATGGCAGGATCAGAGAAAACAGCGTGTGTTGCACAAGCATAAACTTCTGCTGCCCCTTTGTCAATCAGAGCCTGTGCCGCATTACAGATTGTTCCAGCTGTGTCAATCATATCGTCAATCAGAATGGCTTTTTTACCCTTTATATCTCCAATAATATTCATAACTTCCGAAACATTTGCTTTTGCCCGTCTTTTATCAATTATGGCAAGTGGAGTGTGTAGCCAGTTTGCAAGTCCTCTTGCTCTTTTTACACCACCAACGTCAGGCGATACAACAACTGTATCTTCTGGACTAAATCCATATTTTATAAAATGTTTAGCTAAAATTGGCAGAGCTTCCATGTGATCTACTGGAATGTCAAAAAATCCTTGAATTTGTCTTGCATGTAAATCCATTGTGACTACTCTTGTAGCTCCTGCAACAGTAAGCAGGTTTGCAACAAGTTTTGATGTGATTGGCTCACGTGGACTTGCCTTTCTGTCCTGCCTTGCATACCCGTAATAAGGAATTATTGCAATAATTTCTCTGGCTGATGACCTCTTAATCGCATCAATAAAAACTAAAAGCTCCATAATACTTTCATTTACAGGTTTTGAAGTAGATTGGATGATAAACACCTTGCATCCTCGTACACTTTCATTTGACTTTGCAAAAGTTTCTCCATCGGCAAATCTTACAATTTCAGCAGATGATAAATCCATATCCAAATATTTTACAATTTTTTGTGCTAAAACTTCACTTGATGTTCCTGCAAATATTCTTATTCTGCTCTTGTCTTCCTTGGTTAATGTTATCATTTCATTTCCCTTTCTCTCTATATTTTGAATTTTTATTTGAAAAATTTTTATCTTTTATTAAATTTACATAATTAAATGATATTTTTATAACATTTTTGATTTTTTGACATTTTTTTAGAAATTGCTAGTTTTCTATTTTTTCTCTTTATTTACTTGTTTTGCTCTTCCAAATGCCAATGCTTCATCTGGAATATCTTTTGTAATAACCGATCCAGCCGCTGTTAGAACTTTGCTTCCTATTTCAACTGGAGCTACAATTATCGAATTGCTTCCAATAAAGGCATTTTTCCCAATTTTTGTCTTATGTTTATTTTTTCCATCATAGTTACAAGTAATTGTCCCTGCACCAATATTTGTGTCTTCCCCAACTTCAGCGTCTCCAATATAAGTCAAATGCCCTGTTTTCACACCTTTTTCAAGCGTAGCATTTTTTATTTCCACAAAGTTTCCCACATGTACAGTTTCTTTCAAATGTGCCTTTGGACGTAAATGTGCAAAAGGTCCCACAGTTACCCCTTCCTCAAGAGTAGATTGCTCAACCACAGAAGCCTCTATTTTCACATTATCAGCAATCACAGAATTTTCAATTCTTGTATTTCCCAGGATTTCGCAGTTTTTTCCAATTTTTGTATTTCCTTGAATTGTAACATTTGGATAAATTACAGTATCCTGTCCAATTTCAACATTATCTTCAATATAAGTTGTATCTGGGTCAATCAGAATTACTCCGTTATCCATAAGTTCAATATTTTTTCTGTCCCTTGAAATTTTACTTGCCTGCGCTAACTGAACTTTTGAGTTTACTCCTAAGATTTCATCTTCATCTTCAATTTGAAAGCTGTCAACTTTATAGCCTTCTGTCGATAAAATTTTTATAGCATCGGTCAAATAATATTCACCTTTTGAATTGTTATTGTCAATTTTTTCTATCGCATAAAGCAGACTTTGATTTTTGAAAATATAGACTCCAGTATTAATTTCATCTATTTTTTTCTCACTTTCGCTTGCTTCCTTTTCTTCGACAATGTTTGAAATTTTGCCATTTTCTTTAACAATTCGTCCGTAGCCAAATGGATTTTTAACTTTACATGAAAGCACGATGCAATCAAGATTTTTTTCATCAAAGTTATCCTTTAATTTTTTCAAAGTTTCTTCTTTTAAAAGAGGCGTATCTCCGCAAGTGATGAGCACATCTTCACCGTATTCCTTGATTTTATCCTTTGCAATTAGAATAGCGTGTCCTGTTCCAAGCTGTTCTTCTTGTATGACATAAACGACATTTCCCATTTCAGCTAGAACATCTTCCTTTTTGTGTCCTAGAATAAAAATATTTTTTTCATTCCCGATATTTTCCAGCACATTGACAACTCTTTTAATCATAGGAACACCATTTACCTTGTGTAAAACCTTCGATTGATCGGACTTCATACGAGTCCCTTTTCCTGCCGCCAAAATTAACGAAATCATCATTCCTCCTTCAATTTAATTATTAACAATAAAATATTTGTTTTCATTTTACTCAAAGCTATAAAAAATCTAGTGTTTAAAAAAACTCAAATTTTTGAGTTTAACAAAATTACTTTACGTTCTAATTATATCAATTTTTTCCGATTTATTCAAATGTTATGAAAAAGTTTTTTATTTGTTAAAATATATTGCAAAAAATTTTAACTTTATCGAAATGTAACCTTATATATAGCAATAATTTGTTATATAAAGAATATGAATATCTAAATAATTTATATTCAAAATTTCAATAAATTGAAAATTTTTATCCAATATTTTTAATTGTAATCTTTTATTTTCCAATTTTGTTACTATCCCAACTTTACTATCTTCAAAACATTCATTGTCAATAAAAACAAATAAATTATTTTCCTGACAAATTTTTAAAATTGAAAGATAATCTAACTTATTAATATTTTCAAAAAATTTATTTAAGTTTATTTTGTCAATATATTTAACTTTAGTAAATGGCTTAGATATTTCTTCAATAAATTCTTTTTGGATAACTCTTACAAATTTTTCAGTTACAAAATTGGGGATTTCTTTTAAAACTAAAAAATTTTCATTTTCCATAACAATATTTCCAATATAGGTTTTTCCAACAAATAATTTGATTTTATGAATCTCAAAATTTTTATTTATTTTTTTCCTGTCAAAAAATTTTATCAAACGGATATAATTTTTAGAAATAATTTCTGTAGAAGTTACGTTTAGATTATAATCCAGTATTTCCAAAAGATAGTTTTCTCCAATTTTTTTGGTAATATAGCAAATTTCCGTTGTTTCGTCTTTCAAATGTAAAAAAACTAAAGTTTTGTATTTTATAATATTTTCTAAAATATCGTCAATGGAATTTAAGTTTTTTGTATACAGCCATTCGTAACTGCTTTCCGTTTTATCTAATAAGTTACTTCCTAAATTTTTTATATAATCTGAATCCAAAATAATTCTTTGAATTTTATCAATTTTATAGATTTTCATTCCATCTTCATTATTTTCAACATCATAAGATTTTAAAAGTAGATAATTATCCCAGATTTTTATTATATTTCCAACAGAAAATCCATCAGTATCAAATCTGTAAATTCCAATTTTATCAATACTTTCCAAATTTAATAAAAATTCTTTCATTTTTTCTCCATCAAAATATTTATAATTTATGTATGTTCAATAATTCTAGTTTTTATTTATTTTTTTTCTTAATTTCATTATCATTTTCATTATAATTTAAATGAATCCTCAAAGCCTCTAGTGAAATCTGAATTTCTAACAATGAAAATATTAACGAAATTATGAGCGACACTAGACTTATCCCAAAACTTATATATCCAATAAAATTTATTTGGAAAAACAGGAATAACATTGAAACAGCACATAATAATAAGCTAAAAACCCCAAAATACTGCATTCTTTTAATGTATTTCAATCTTTTCCTTAGATTCTTAACTTGATAAAATTCATGCTCGATTTCTCCGCTTGAATCCATCTGTCTAACAATCGCTGTAAGTGCCAAAAATCTGTTAGTATATGCCAGCAAAAGAAGAGATACCGTAGGAAAAAGAACAGCTGGGGTAGTTATTTCCAAAGTCATATTTTTCATCATCCTTCCATTTTTTTATAATATATATTTATTTAACAATTTAAATACTACACTTTATTTTTATTATAATTGAAATTACTAAAAAATGCAAAATAAAAATGCAAGGACTAAAATTTTGCCCTTGCTTAAAAGATTTTATTTTTATTAAAATTAAAATGAATCTGGTGATGACAATACTTTTAAATCTTTATCTATTTCAAATACTAAAGGTTTTCCTGTTGTTAAATTCAGTTTTAAAATATCGTCATCTGAAATATTTAGCAAATATTTTATTAAAGCACGCAAACTATTTCCGTGAGCTGCTACAATAACATTTTTCCCTTCCTGCAAACTTTTTGAAATATGTGAGTGCCAGTAAGGCAGAACTCTTTCGATAGTATCTTTAAGGCTTTCTCCAAGTGGCGCTTCAGAATCAGATAAATCTGCATATCTTCTATCTGATTTTGGATAGTATTCGCTTGATTTGTCTATTGCAGGCGGGGCAACATCAAAGCTTCTTCTCCAGATAAGGACTTGCTCGTCTCCATATTTTTTAGCAGTTTCAGCTTTGTTTAATCCTTGTAATGCTCCATAATGACGTTCATTCAATCTCCAAGATTTGTAAACTGGAATGTATAGTTCATCCAGTTCTTCCAAAACGTAATTAAGAGTTTTAATAGCTCTTTTCAAATAAGACGTGTAAGCAATGTCAAAAACTAATCCCATTTCCTTTAATGCTTTACCTCCAGCTTTTGCCTCTTCCACTCCTTTTGAAGTCAAATCTACATCTTTCCATCCAGTAAATTTGTTTTCCAAGTTCCATTCACTTTCTCCATGACGAATTAATACTAATTTCATTGTTTTCCTCCTTTTGGTAAAGTCCTTTTATATTTGAACTAATAAAAAAGCGGCTTTATTTTACTATCGTGTTTCAGTTTCTGCAACTGCTTCTGCAGCAGCTGTGTTTGTAGATAGTTCTTTTTCAGCAATTAAATCTTCAAGATGTTCTTTTGTTGTCATCAATTCTTCAAGGTTCATATTGTCGTAAGCCGCTTCTGAAGATGTTTTTATGTTTATTCCTTGTTTTCTTAAAAAACTGTCAACTTTATTTTGATTTTTTTTGTACAGGTAATAACCTACTGCTACAGTTCCTACTCCGATTGCTGCTCCTACTAAATGTTCCTTTTTAATGTTTCCAAATTTTATCATTTTTATACCTCCAAATTTTTATTTGTTATTATTTTATCATTTATTAATTTTTATTGCAAAGCAATGTATTTGTCATCTAGCTCATTGCCTGCCCTGTTATTAAAAAATATGTGATCTATCAAATCACTCAGATTTTCAATAGAATTATCATTTCTTACATCTACAACATAATGAGATTTTCCATTATCAGCTTTTAAACGATAAATTCTTACTTCCTTGTTGGAAAAGTTATTTAATACAAGATGCCGTCCAAAAGTTGTAAACCACATAAGCGCTATCGCTGTAACCGATCTGTTTGCCAGATACGATTTGAGCAAATATAATGCAGGCAATATTTCAATGTCAAAAAAACCTTTACGCTGTGTTTCCCTGTAAGCATGCTCGATAATTGCTGCGGTTGTCAGCCCCGCTGTAAAGTTATTTATGCCGATTTGTAATTTTTCAACTTTACTTTTGCCAAGCCCATACAGAAACGAAAGTAATATTGCGGCTCCAGAATAAACAGACAGTAAATCTATTGATTTTTCTTCAAAATCTTCAACAAGTTTTACTGAAGTCATGCCATGTTCAACTGATAAGGCAGTCGCAGTTCGGTAAATTACTTCATCTATTGAAATTTCTTCAGGCTCAAATGTAACGAGCAAAGTATTTATAGTCTGATTATACCGTAAAGCTGTATTTTTAGTTTCAACTTTTACTGTTTCAAAAATTTTTTTTGTATTGGCAATATCGTGTGAAATTTTGAATCTGACACGATTCGGTAATTTATGCAATATTATTAAGGTTAGTTTTTTCATATCTTAATTCAAACTCCTTTAAAAACACAAAAATTTTTATTTATTAACATCGTATTTTAATAGTCGCAATGAATTTCCAACTACTAAAATTGTGATAGAGTTATGCAAAATTGAACTGTATATTGCAGGCAGAAGTCCTGTTGCACCTAATACAAGGGCAAAACTATTTATTCCAATTGCCATTGCAAAATTCTGCTTTATTATTTTTACAGTGTTTTTTGCTAAACCAATTACACCTGGTATTAGTAATGGGTCGTCTGAAGTTATTGTAACATCAGCAGCTTCCATCGCAATGTCGGTACGTGAACTTCCTAGAGCTATTCCTACATTTGCGTAGGAAAGGGCAGGAGCGTCGTTTATTCCGTCACCTATCATAATAACTTTTGAACCAATTGAACGGAATTTTAAAATATCTTTAGCCTTGTCCTCAGGAAGCAATTCAGACTCGTATCTATCCATTGACATTCTTGAAGCGATAGTTTCAGCCTGCTGTCTCAAATCTCCCGTTAACAGTACAATATCATCTATTCCTTGATTTCTTAGCCGATTCATTGCCTTTTTTATATTTTCCCTAGGCGGATCTGAAACACCGATAACACCTATTAAATCATTATTTTTAGCCACGTAAATTACAATTTCTCCACGATTTTGCATTCCCTTCACTATATCACTTGCCACTTCTAGTGAAATATCATTCTCTTCCATGTATTTCAGGCTTCCTACACGAATAATATCCTTATTTACAAAAGTTTCTATCCCTCTTGCAACTTTAATAACGGATTCCTTATGTTTTGGAATTTTTAATCCTCTATTTTTAATTTCATTCAAAATTGCACTTGCTAAAGGATGTGATGAAGTTTCTTCAGCCGCGGCAGCTAGTGCAAGCATTCGGTTGTCTTTCATATTTTTTCCAAAAGTCTTCAGCGTTTGAATTTTAGGTTTTCCTTCGGTAATTGTACCTGTTTTGTCAAATATTACTGTGTCAGATCTTGAAAGTTCTTCCAGATAGTTGCTTCCTTTAATCAAAATTCCATTTTTAGCCGCTGTATTAATTGAAGCTGAAAATGCTGTTGCTGTTGACAGTCTTATTCCGCATGAATAGTCAATTACAAGCATACTAAGGGCTTTTTGCAAGTTTTTCGTTGAAACATAGACAATTCCGGCGAGCAGAAAGTTAAGCGGGATTAACTGTGCAGAAAATGTATCGGCATAAGATTGAATATCAGCCTTGTTAAAAGCGGCATCTTCCACTAATTTTATAATTCTAGAAGCTGTCCTGTCATCTCCAACCTTCTCAGCTTTTACAGTAATATTTCCACTTTTTAAAAGTGTTCCTGCAAAAACTTCTTCTCCAGCCTTTTTCGTAACAGGCATATATTCCCCAGTAATTGCCGACTGATCAATTATCGCCTCACCTTTTTCAATCGTTCCATCCACACTTATTTTTTCCCCAGTTTGAACAAGTATAAAATCTCCCTTGCTAATTTCTTCAATTGGAACTTTTTTGGCCGTATTTCCATCATCAGACTGCTTCCAGACATAGTTTTCTCCAACACTTAACATGTCTTTAATTACGCCACGTGTCTTTTTCATTGTATAAACAGTCAGAAGCTCTGCAAATTTTTCTAAAATCATAATTGTCAAAGCTGTTCGTTCACTTCCTAAAATAATGCTGCTGACAATAGCTGTAGAACTTAGAGTATCTGCGTTGGGACGCTTATTTTGAATAAGAGAATAAATTCCATTTTTTAAAACAGGCAGGGCTAAAGAAACTGTTGATAAAGTTTTGTAGTTAAATAGCCGTCTGATTCCTGTTAATTTTATGTTTGGATTTGGCAGTAGCAGTAAAAGTACAGCAGCACCAATATTTTTAATAATTTCCTGTGGAGATTCTTCCTGCAGACGTCTTTCAATCACATATTTATTTGATATTTGTTTTTTTTCGTTTTTGTATATATCTACTAGATATGTATTTAATGTATTTTGAAGTAAAGATATTAAGTTTTCACCAGTTAATGAGAAATTGTCAAAATAAACAAGAATAGTTCCTGTAATACTTGAAATTTCAACACTTTGGATATAATGAACCTGCATTAGCTGCTTTGTTATCTCTTCCTTATGAATTCCAAGATATTTTAAAGCTCTTGATTTTATTCTGATTCTTCCACGAATTTCGTGTAAAATCTTGCAGTCCAGCAAATAATCTTTATTTAACATAAAAATCCCTTTCTTTTTTCATTTTGGCAATAATTAAAGTTCTTTAATTATGTTATAAAAAGTATCCAAATTATCTTCTATTTCCTTTAAGGATTTATTTTCATATAATTCAGAATGATTAATCATAGTTTTCCAGACTTTGTTCAGCCAGTCTAGTATTTGTTTTTCTGAAATTAATTTTACATCATAGTAAAGCAGAATTTTATTTGTCACATACGAATACTCAATACTTTTTATGCCTTTTTTTGATAAAATAAGTTCTGTAACTCGATAATCATATTTTTTTAATTCTTCTGGAATCTTTGACAAATTTGGGACCGAAAGCCTTAATCTGCCAGGAATACTGTGTACAACCTTTATCTGGTTAAACATCAAATATGTAGCCTTAAATAAATTTTCTAACATTATTTTCTTTTCCCTTCTGATAAAAAAATAAAAGCCCACCATAATAAAGTAGTACCTGTAGGCAATTTTGGAATTTCTCTTAATTTTTTAATGCCATAAAAAGCAAAAATTCCTGCAACTAATGTCTTTAAGTCCAGATAACCTCTACTTTTATTGTAAATAGCCATATCAACAGATTCAAATGCCTGTTTTAACATTTTTTTTACTTTTCCAGGCTTATTTTTTAAGGTTTTTTCTTCTAGATGGAGCAATTTTAGAACGATTAAATACAAAAACGAACTCTCAATAATTTTTTCATCAAAATAAATTAAGATGCTTCCAATAATTGAATTAACGCTTACTGAGTGTATTCCTGATAATTGACGCATATTATTTAAAAATTCCTGTTCTAACTCCTCATTCTCTTTTAATGCATCTGTTTGAAGTCTCAACCGTCCATTCTGGTAATGTTTTACTTGAATAACGCCATAAAAATTTTGTAACATAATTGACTCCTTAAATATTTTTATAAATCATTATATACCTTTTTATTTTAAATTTCAAGGATTTAATTAAATAAAATAAAACGAACTTTAAAACAATTTTATTAAAAAAATAAGGGCATTTCTAACACCCTTATCCTAAAAAATTATTAAATTTAAAATTCATATTCCCCATTCCATGTAATGAACAATTTAACAAGTTCTTCCGATACCTTTCTGTTTCTTTTGTCAATATCTTCAAAAGTCCAGTCAGTCTTATCAGCTGGGATTAATTCACGTACATATTTAATTTTAGATTTTGCATAATTTTCCTTTTTCTTTTCAAAAAAGTTTTCTGAAGCTTTAATTGACAATCTTTTTTCAAAAGGAATCTTGTTTCCAATATAATTTATATATTCTTTAACCTGTTTATTTTCAACACTTTCTGAGAAACAGTTACTCCATTTTTGTGGCAATATATATTCAATTTCCCATTTTTCAGGCAATAATTCGTCTTGATTGTTGTAAACAACCATTTTTAAAATCATCCGCACAAGATTTTTGTTTGGTGTCTTGACTTTTTCTTGCAATATTGAAATTGGAATATTCTTGAATGCAATCTTTGGAGAAATATTATCAACGATATCAACATTAAGTTTAAGAATATCAGCTTTTACAGCGGCAACACTCGGTGTTACAAGATAATTTGCTGTCAATTCTAAAAATAGCTTTCTTAAAAATTTTAAGAAATAAGTTTCAAAATTTTCTTTTTCGCCATGTGACAAATAATAGACAACAACAGGATATTTCCAAGATTCATTTGGATAAGCTGATAAAGTATCCAAAATCTTTATAATCTGTATATTTTCTGTCCAAGGTTTGTCATCAATTGATTCGTGCCTATTCATTACAATCCATAAATCAAGAATCTGATCCAGATGCTTCAAAAGATTTGATTTATAAAGCCTTGTAAATCCGCCCTTTGAATAAAAACGTCTAAGTCCAAGTGTAGTCGTTGCGACATCTTTTTCTACTGCCCTTAGATAAAACATATAATAATAAAATAGCTGTTTTACATTTTCTTTGGCATAAATTGCCCGTTCACTTAGTTTTTTCCATTGTTTTATAAACATTTTCTTGTATTCTTTTTTGATTCGGTTATACATTTTTGCCTTAAAAATATCAGCTTCAGAAAGTGGTAATCCTCTGTCATTCAAGGTAGAAAATACACTTAATGCATCGTCTTGTGAATCTGTTTTTATTGGAAAGACAACGGCTCTATTTAAAGTATAATAAATAAATTCAAGCATTAATGTAGGGCTTAGTTCACAAAGTTTATCAAATAACTTTTGAAATAAAATATAATTTCTTGAATAATTGTCAGTAGCCTTAGAATCTGCAACTCCTGTTTCTAAAATATTCTGTAAAATTTTATTCCCTTCATTATCTATAACTCGTGAATTAATAAGTACACTTTTATAGTCAACTTCCCCAGTTAATTTCTCCTGCTTCCAGAGTGCAGGCTGAATTTGTCTTATAAAATTTTCCTGCTCAATAGTTTTTTCCTCATAGGAAACCAATTTCGTATAAATTGCACGCAAAAGAAGAAACAATGAAGTAATTCTCTGTTGACCATCAATTATTTCTTGTTCCCCGTTCTCATTTTCATAAGAAACTATGCTTCCTAAAAAATATGTTCCTTCCACTTCACTATTTCTCTTTGACTCATTTTCAGTAAATTCTAATAAATCATAAAACAACGTCTTAGTCTCATTTTCAGTCCAGGAATACGGTCTCTGATATTCAGGTATTAAAAACGTCTGATCTTTTCCGCTTTCCAGCAACTGCTTTATGCTTTGCTTATTAACTTGTATTGTTGCAACCATAACGCCTCCTACAGTGTTCTTTTTATAAATTATACACTATTTCGATGGTATTTTTCAACTGGAAAAATTTTTAGTTATAAAAATTTATTTTTTTAATTAGATAAAACTTATATTTTACTTTTGAATATAAATTTTTTCAACAATTTAGTTATTCAAAACAAAAATAATTAACAATATTCACACTTTATAATAGATTTTTTTTTAAATGTATAGTAAAATAATTTTAAGAAGATATTTATGTATAAACAGGGCTATGATAGAGTTTGTTAGATAAGAGGAGGATGGATGCGAGATGGATGAGAAAAAAGTATTAAAAAATGACTGGAAAATGACAGATGATGAGATTGAAGATATGAAAATGCCGGAGATTGTTAATAAAAGTTATAATGAGCTGTATAAGCAGTTGGCAGATAAAATTAAGGAAAATAATCTAGATGTAGATATGGATAAAGTAGCAGAGGCTTTTACACTTGCTTATGAGTCACATGTGGGACAGAAGAGAAAAAGTGGAGAGAACTACATTTTGCATCCTGTAGAAGTAGCAGAAATACTCGCTGATATGAGAATGGATACAGATACGATTGTGGCAGGGCTTCTTCATGATGTAGTTGAGGATACGCTTATAACATTGGCAGATATTGAGTATAACTTTGGAGAAGATGTAAGAAAACTTGTAGATGGAGTTACAAAACTTAGGAATTTACCAAGAACAGATAGTAAAAAGCTGGAGAATATAAGAAAAATGGTAGTTGCAATGTCGGAAGACATTCGGGTTGTAATTATAAAACTTGCGGATAGACTTCATAATATGCGGACATTAAAATATATGAAGCCTGAAAAACAGCAGGAAAAATCAAAAGAAACCATTGAAATTTATGCACCAATTGCACATAGAATTGGGATGGCAAAGATAAAATGGGAACTGGAAGATATTAGTTTTAGATTTTTATATCCAAAAGATTATTACGAGATTAAGGAACTTATAAATTCCAAAAGGAAGGAACGTGAAGAATATACAGCAAATTTTATTGAAAAAATTCAAGCAGAACTTGAAAAAAATCATATAAAAGGAGAAGTTACAGGACGTCCAAAGCATTTATACAGCATTTATCGTAAAATGAATGAAAAGGAAAAAAGATTCGTAGATTTGAATGACTTGATTGCGATAAGAATTATTGTTGAGAAAAAAAATGAGTGCTATAATGTACTTGGAATAATTCATGATTTGTTCATTCCAGTATTTAAACGTTTCAAGGACTATATTTCCCAGCCAAAACCAAACGGCTACCAATCCATCCATACAACTGTGAAAGGGCCTAATGACCAAAATGTCGAAATTCAGATTAGAACTCAAGAAATGCACGAAATAGCAGAAGAAGGGGTTGCTGCACATTGGAAATACAAAGAAAAAAAATCTAAGTCTAAAAATGAAAAATTTTATGCAGATGCAAAAAAATTAACTGATTCTGTTCAAAGCAAATCAGATGAAAAGGAACAAAAGGGATTTGCACAGGAAGTTACAGGAGATGTTTTAAAACAGACGATATTTGTGTTCACACCAAAAGATGATGTAATGGAAATGCCTAGGAATTCAACAGCACTTGATTTTGCATTCCAAGTTCATACGCAAATTGGATACAGAACGATTGGAGCAAAGGTAAACGGAAGAATTACACAGCTAAATCAGGTACTTAAAAATGGAGATAAAGTCGAAGTCATGACGTCCAAAAATGTTAATAAAGGTCCTGGAAAAGACTGGATTGAAATGGTAAACAATCACAGTTCTCGTGTGAAAATTCGAAAATGGTTTAAAGATAAGGAATTTGAAGAAAAATCAAAAGAAGGGGAACAAATTCTGGAAAAGGAATTTGAGCAGCTTGGACTAAAACTGAAGGATATGCTTGAAGATGAACGTGTTTTCCTTTATATGAAAAAATTTAATATAGCTGATACTAAAACATTATTTTACAGATTTGCTATCGGAGATTTGTCGCTTGACGGATTTATGAACAAATTTGAAAAAAAAGAAGAAAAGGCTCTTGAAAAAGTGCTTGAGGAAGAAACAGAAAAAGCAAATAGACAAAAAGGGAAAAATAATGGTGGAGTCAAAATATCTGGAACTGAGAATACGATGTATCGCTTTGCAAAATGTTGCAGTCCACTTCCTGGAGATGAAATACGAGGTTATGTAACAAGAGGACGTGGAATAGCAATACACCGCTCAGATTGTCAAAATTTCATATCCCTTATGGAAAAAGAGCCCGAAAGAGAAATTGATGTTTACTGGGATAAATCTGCAATGTCTGCTAATACAACATATGAATTTAATTTTACAATAAAAGCTTCAGATAGAAACGGACTTCTTCTTGACATTATCCGGATTTTAAACGAATACAAAATGAATCTTCTAAATGTAAACACAAATGCTTTCAAGGAAAATGGCAATAAAAGAATGCTCATACATTTAAGAATAACAATAAGAAGCCGTGAAGATTTTGATAGATTGGCAAACAATTTGAAATCAATGTCAGAAGTGATAGATATAATCAAAAAATAGTAAGTGAAAGCTAAAAAGGGGGAAGTTATAAATGGAATTAAAAACAATAATCACAATAATTATACTAATATTTTTATTTAAAATTTTTATAAAAATTACTAAAAAAATATTGTTTTTCTTTTTTGTAATTGTTATTTTTGCAGTTATTTTAAATTATTTGAGATATTAAAAAAGCCAAACTTAAAAAATCTGGCTTTTTTTTACATAAATTGTATTTCAATTCTTCTATTTGCTGCTCTTCCTTCTTCTGTATCATTTGTTGCTACTGGATTAGCATCGCCGTTTCCTTTTGTTTCGATTACTCTTTCAGGAGAAAGTCCAAGCTCTATCAATTTTTCTTCAAGACTTTCAGCTCTTCTTAAAGATAGCTCTCTATTGTATTCTCTTGTACCTTTGGAATCTGTATAGCCTATAATTGAGATTTTTTGATTCTTAGCTTCTATATAATCTTTTAGCTCTTTTAATGCTGGAGTGTATTCTTCCTTGATTGTGGCACTATTAAAGTCAAATTTTAGCTGATTTGTATCCAGCACTACAACATCTGAATTTTTACTTTCTTTTGAGACTTCCAGTTCTCCTAGTTCAGATCCTTCAACTTCAATTGCAGTTGTTCTCATCGCATTGTCACGTAGGTTTGATGTTGTGATTTTCTTAGCTGTAGTTGGAGCAGAAACTAATAATACAGATAGCATTGCAGTTATTTTTGATTTTTTCTCCATATTAAACCTCTTTTCCTTTTTTATTTATATTTTTTATTATATTTAAATTATACTTTCCTTTATTAAGTATAGCATATTTTTTTTAATTTTCATAGTCTTTATTTAAATTTCTTTTCAAAAAATTTTTTTAATTCTATTTTTTAGTTTAATTTTATTGATTAAAATGAAATTTATCATTTGAAAATTAAAAAGATTGAGCATATATTGACAAAAACTTAGAATTTTTTTATAATTTAGAAAAAAGGAGAATAAAATAGGATGGCGATTGATATTATAAGAATTTTTGCATTTGTTTTTATTGTGTTTTTACATACTTTAAACAGGCAGTTTGGAGTAGATGTATGGATGGGAGGCTATGCAATTATTTCGATCGGGGTTAATTTGTTTATTATGATTAGTGGATATTTGCTGCTTGATAAAACTGAGGAGGTAATAGTATTTTTTAAAAAAAGGATTTTAAATATTTTACCACTTTTTTTAGTATTTAATATTATATATATTTATTTTGGAAAAATTCCAATTATACCAGTTTTGAAAGGGAAAGCGATTTCAGCGTCGCATTTTTGGTATATTTATATGATATTGGGCCTGTATCTTCTTACGCCATGGCTGCAAAAGGTGTTGAAATATGCAGAAAAAGAGACTCTTTTTGTAGTTTTTCTCTGGTTTTTGTGCAATATTTTAAATCCGTATTTACGATATTTTAATCTTGCTGAAATTCCATTTTCTAATTTTCCATTGACAGGCTTTATTGGGTATTATATTTTAGGATATTTTGTAAAGAAATATGACAATAAAGTTAAAAGGACATCATTTATTTTAATAATAGTTATCTATGCTTTAGGATTCTTGCTAAGTTTTTTATCTACTAAATATGTTTTAGCGGTAACAGGAAAACGTGTATCTGATTTTTTTGATAAAAATTCACTTGGAACATTTATTATGACGCTTTCTTTTTTTGTATTTTGGTGTAAATTTAACTTTTCTAAAAGAGACAGGATTATAAAAATAGTAGCAGATTCTACATATTTTGCATTCCTAGTTCATCTTATAGTACTTCATTTTATTATAAAGATAAGTGATGAAATGATTTTTAAATCAGTAATGACAATTGGGATAAGTATAATTTTAGGAATTTTGTATAATCTTTTCAAGCAAATTAATATTAAGAACTAAAAACAAATAGCAATAAAAAACAAGGGGTACAGTTCATAAGAGAGAATTGAAGCCCCTTGTGTTTTAAAATATTAAATTTTTTAAATTATAAAAGGACATAAAATGTCTTACTAAGTTAAAGTTATCTTCTTCTTCCAGCAGCTATTCTTGCACGTCTTTGTCTACGAGAAGGCTCTTTTTTCACATATACAACTTTTTTTCTTCTTGGAACTCTTATAAAGATGTATCTTCTTCTTATTACTCTACGAGAAGGTTCTCTTTTTACGTATACAACCCTGTTATTTCTTCTAGTTGCTGCAAATGAAGTAACTGAAATTCCAAGTATTCCTAAAATTAAAATTAGTTTTTTCATAAAATTTTTTATATTCATTTTCTTTTCTCCTTTATAAAAATTCTTTTTTGATAATTTAAAAAAATTATCTAATGAATGATAACATTATTTTATTTTAAAATATTGTAAAATCTATTTGAAATTTATGTTTTTTAAAAATTTTACTTTTTTTTAGTGTTTTTTTTTGGAAATCAAGTTATAATTATATTAATAAATATAACTTTTTTAAGGAGGAAAAATTATGAAAAAATTATTATTATTGGGATTGACATTAGCATTATTTTCAGCACCTAATTTGGAGGCAAAGACTAGTCGTAAATCGAACAGCCAAAGTTCATCTGGAGCATTTGAGCTAAATGTGGCTCATATTAATGACCATCACTCGCACCTTGAAGAGGAAAAAATGCCTCTTAAACTTAATGGAAAGACTGTTACGGTACATATTGGAGGATTGCCAAGAGTGGCACAGGCAATCAAAAATTTTAGACAGAATAATAAAAATACTCTTGTATTACACGCAGGAGATGCTGTAACAGGGACACTTTATTATACGTTATTTGAAGGAAAAGCCGATGCTGAACTTATGAATGCAATAAATTTTGACGTTTATACATTGGGAAATCATGAATTTGACGATGGGAACAAATTTTTGAAATCATTTCTAGATGTTTTAAAAATACCAGTAGTTTCAGCCAATGTTGTTCCTGATAAAGGAAGTATTCTGGAAGGAAAATGGAAACCGTATATGATAAAGAATATTGGTGGTCAGAATATTGGAATTATAGGAATAGATGTTGTGAAAAAGACTAAGGAATCATCAAGTCCTGGAGATGATATCAAATTTTTAGATGAAATTGAAACAGCAAGAAAATATGTAAACGAATTACAAAGTAAAGGAATAAATAAAATAATATTATTATCTCATGCAGGATATGAAAAAAATGTTGAAATTGGACAAAAAGTTGACGGTGTAGATTTAATTATAACTGGGGATACTCACTACCTTTTAGGAAAAGAATTTGAACAATTTGGGTTAGTTCCAGAAGCAGACAGTTATCCTAAAAAAGTGAATTCTCCTAATGGAAATCCAGTTTATATTGCAGAAGCATGGAATTATTCATATTTATTAGGGCAAATGAAGGCAAAGTTTGATAAAAATGGGGTAATTACTGAATTAATTCCAACTCCAAAAGTTTTAATTGGAGATGACTTTTTTGAAGTGAAAAATGCTGAAGGAAAAGGAGTTCAATTAGATCAAAAAGAAAAAAATGAAATTTTAAGTTCAATAAAAAATAATAAAAATATAGCTGCCATCAAAAATGATTCAGCTTTAGCAAAACTTCTTGAAAGATACCAAAAAGAAAAAACAGAACTTGGGAAACGTACAGTTGGTAAAATTACAGAAGAAATCCCAGGAGGTTCAGACAACAGAGTACCAAATGAACATAATAAGGACGGTTCTTTCGCAACAACTCTTGTAGCTGAATCAGTTTTACATAAGTTAAGAAATACAGGAACTGGAAATGTTGATTTTGTAATTGTAAATGCGGGAAATGTAAGAATTACACTAAATCCTGGTGTATTCACTTATGATTTAGCATATTCATTATTGCCTTTCACTTCAAACACAGTATTCATAACTGATATTACAGGTGCAGAAGTGAAACAGACATTAGAAGATGCAATTGACTATGTCTTAAATGGAGGCTCAACAGGAGCATTCCCTTATGGTGCAGGAATTAGATATGAAGCCACAAAAGAAGGAAAACTTGGAACAAGGGTCAAAAAAATAGAAGTATTTGACTTTAAAGCAAACAAATGGGTACCAATTGACGTTAAAAAATCCTACATGTTAGCTGTAAACTCTTATATAGCCAAAGGAAAAGATGGCTACACAACATTAGGGAAAATCACTGCTCAAAAACGTGGAACAGATACTCATTTAAGTGATACAAAAATATTTATAGATTATTTGAAAGAGAAAAAAGAAATAGGAAAACCAAAATCTACAAACGTAATCTTCAAATATTAATTTTTTAAAAAATTTAAAAACAAATGATACTTTAATTAAAAATTATTTTGATTAATAAATATTTTTTGTTTTATTTAATATTAGTTTTTTTACGCAGAGGTATCAGACGCCATACCTCTGCACTCCCGCTTTACGCAAAACTTTCTTATAAAGAAAAAATAAAACTCGATTTTGAACCAAGATTATTTTAACTGAAATAACTGTGTATAATTCAAAACATATTTCAAAATCTCAAACAGTTATTTTTTCTTTAACAAAATTTTGCTTGAAATAAAACTGTCTTGTTGTAAATAAACTAAAAACGTCGTGATTTTTTTTGAATGAAAACTACTATCTGAGCTTTTTCAAAATATTGAAATTAAGATTATTTGAAGAGGTAAGAATAGTCTTTATTAAAAAGCGAGTTTAGTTTTTATTTCAAAAAATGCTTAGACAATCCGGGTTTGCAAAGGGGATGGCGACTGTTCCCCTTTGCTTTATAAAAAAAGAAAAATATAAAAATTATTGAAAAAGTATTTATTAATAACAAGTTGTTAAACAAAAGAAAAACATTAATTTAAGTATTTTTAAAAATAGAGTTATAAAAGAAGGAGGTAATTTGAGTTATGGATAGTAAAAAAAATAATAGTGATGATATGACACTTAAAGAAGTGCAGTATTTGATAAAAAGAATAGAAAAAGGAACTCTGGATGAAACAAAGGATAATAAAATTAAGCAAAATAAAAAGGAAAATGGACAAAGGCTTATTTTGAAATTAATAGAAGAATTTGGGGAACTTGCGGAAAATATTAGAAAAAATGTGAGATATGATGGAAAAAATATAAAAGGAACTATTGAAGAGGAAGTATTTGATGTTTTTTATTATATTATTGCAATTGCTAATGATTATGAGATTGATTTGGAAAAGATTTTTTATATAAAAGATGAAGTAAATGAAATAAAATATGACAGGGAATTTTCAATTTTTGAAGCTAGAGAAAAATGGAAAAATATGAAGAAATAAATGTAAAATGCAGTTCACAAAATCTATAACTATTTAATTCTCAAATTTATTTAATTTTAAGAGAATTTAGTATGTTAAAAAAAATTTTAAGTATAGAAAATAAAAAGACTGAAAAGGAAATATAGATATTATGACAACAGAAAATACGGATACCATTTTAATAAAACGAGAAGTAAGTATAAAAATATTGGGAACAAGCGATGTTCATGGTAGAGTGCTTGCTTGGAACTATGCAGCTGATGAAGAGGATAGGTCAGGCTCTTATGCACAGATTTCAACATTGGTGAAAAAAATTAGAAAAAAGAATAAAAATGTGATTTTGGTTGAAGTTGGGGATGCGATTCAAGATAATTGGATAGAAAAATTTGCAATGGCTTCAAAACATCCCATCCCAGAAATACTAAATTACATAGGTTATGATATTTTTGTACCGGGAAATCATGAGTTTAACTTTGGAATGCCAACTTTATCAAATATATTGCGAGATATGAAATTTAAAAAACTGACTGCTAATTTGTATTACAATGAAAACGCTGAAAATGATACCAATTTTTCAAAAGATAAAAGCAGATATTTAGATGCTTCTACGATTATTGAAAAGGATGGCGTGAAGATTGGAATTATTGGATTATCAACTCCAATGTCAGCACAATTTGAAGAAGATACTGGCTATTTGAAGGATTTTTATTTTGTGTCGCCTATAAAGGAAACTCAGAAACAAGTAAAAAGACTTAAAAAGGAAGGTGCGAACGCTATTGTTGTAGTAGCTCATATGGGCATTGAAAATGAAAATGGAATTCCTGAAACTGGAGTAAGAGATTTAGCAAACGCTGTACCTGAAATTGATGTAATTGTAGCTGGACATATGCATCAGAATATACCAAAGGAAATAATTAACGGTGTTCTTATTACAGAACCTCATAGATATGGAACTGTTGTTTCAGAAGTAGACCTAAAATTTGAAGTATTGGATGAAAATATTAAATTAATAAGTAAAGATTCTACGACTATTCCTGTAAAAGATGAAGAACCTGATAAAAAAATTGAAGAGATTTATAAACCTTTTCACAATAGGCTTTGCAGAATTGCAAATGAAAAAATAGGGAGTACACTAAATGATATGGTTCCCAAAGAAAAATATTACGGTGTGTCAGCAGCTTTTGCTAAAGATACTGGACTGTCGTCATTTATAACTGATGTTGAGCTTTATTACAGCGGGGCAGATGTTGTTTCGTTTGCATACAATTATGAAAATGTAAAACTGGATAAAGGGGAAATTAAGAGAAAAGACATAGTTTACAACTACCGTTACACAGGTGGGGATGTTACAATTTACGAAATGACTGGAAAACAGTTAAAAGACTATATGGAATGGTCTGCTGATTATTTTGATACAATTCGGCCTGGAGATACTGAGTATCACTATAATCCAGAACGTTCTAACGGGAAATATGTAACATTTGATATTTTTGGCGGGGTGAAATATAAAATTGATTTAAGAAATGAAAAAGGGAATAAAATTACTAATCTGATGTTAGTCAACGGGACTAAAGTAACGCCTGAAATGAAATTAAAAGTTGGAATGAATGCCTATAGATTTGAACAGCTGGCTAGAAAAGGCGGTATTTTTGACGGGCAGGAAATTCCAGTCTTATGGGCATCAAAAGAAGCAATTGGAAATATAAAGGGAACTATTCAGAATATGATGATTGACTATATTCGAGATGTAAAAAAAGGTGTAATTGATGGAAAGAGCCATAATAACTGGGAAATAATTGGATTATAATTTAGAATTGCTGAAGGAATAAAAATAAAAAATACAAAAATGGAGAACAATTTATGAAAAAATTAACAATAGCATTTTTACTGTTAAGCAGTCTGAGCTTTGCTTACACAAGAAAGGAGCAGATTCAGGAAAATCTTTCAAAAATAGGAATAAAGCAGGCAATAATTGATGAAACAAAAAAAATTGATTATGAAATAAGAGATATTGTGGCTTTTGAAAATGATGAAACTGTAATTGGGGAAAAATTGAATAAACTGCTTGCCATCTTGAAAAAAGATGAGCGAAATTACATTGTGTCAGAAGATATTATCACAATTTATGAGTCTAAAATTGGAAAAGATTATGAAAAATATTTAGATTTATTCACAAAATACACTCCTTACGAGTATGAAAAATTATTTGCAAAAATGGTGTATTATCGTGGAATTGGAAAAAAAGATAAAAGCGATGGTTATTATAAAGAAATAGAAAAAAAGTATAACAATACTCCTATTATGGAAATTGTAAAAATATTTAACATCGCAAACGAAGATAATAGACAGATTCAAATAAAAAAAGTTTTAAATTTATTAAAAAGTGAAGATGTAAAAAGACAGCTTGGAATGCCAGATGAAGAAGTACATTCGATGAACTTGACTTACACATTGTCTGAAGTGAGAAAATATTACAATGACGGCAAAATCGAAAAAGCAGTTTCAGAATACATAAACAACGTTGTAAATGCCAATGTATCAAATGAAGTTCGCGAATATAACCGCCGAAAAGAAACATTGCTATTATTAAATGTTTTGATGATAAATGAAGAAATTGCAAATAAAAAGTTGCGTAAACAAAATAAACAGAAGCTGGAAAGTACCTATATTTCTAAGGGAATAAAGAAAGCAACTGCAAAAGACGTAGATTATCTGGATAAATATTTGAATGAGATGTAGCGGGGAAAATTGAATATGAAAAAAATATTTTTATTTATATGCTTAATCTTGATGTTTATTTCTTGTGGAAAATTTGATAGAAAGAAATACAGCAATAAAGATTTAAAAAAATTGGATTTTAGTAAAAATTATGACTTTAAGCATAAAGAAGCTGTTACAGGAAATTCAGACTATTTTGAGTGGAATCTTGAATGTGAGAAGTTAAATTGTAATATTTACTATTTAAATGGAGTCAAAAAATATTCAAGAAAAATTGTTTTAAAAGATTATAAACAAAAAAATAATATAATTAAGAAAATAATAAATGGGATGAAAAATCCAAACGAAAATGTAGTAATTGATGATCATTATCCAGAAAGCAAGATTATAATTTATGATAAAAATGAACATTATTCTTTTGATTCAAATGTTGAAAATAAGGAGTTTTATAAAATATTGGATAATTTGCTTGGAGAAAATCATGAGAGATTATTGGAAAAATTATAAACAAATTTAAGAAAGGAAATTAAATTTATGAAAAAAATTTTGTTAGTAATGATGTTGATGTTTTCAACGTTTATGTTTGGAAATCCAGAATTTGAAAAAAGTTATGGAGAAAGTATTACAAGCACTTTAAAATTTGGAATGACAAAACAGGAATTTGCTAAAATTATTCAGAAAAAAGCTCTGTCAAATTCACATGATGAAGGGAATTATGCGGTTTATTACTATGCTAATGTAAAAGATCCGCTGGGAATTGAAAGGCAGCTGAATAGTTTTAACTTTGTCGATGGGAGGCTAGTTTCTTCAGTTTTTGACTCACAAACTACCGATGCTGAACATGAACAAATAATAAAAATGTACATAAAAAACCAAAACAGGCTTTCTAAGGAAAAAATGACAAAACTGGAAGCAAAAGGAAGGCTGTTGCTGTATAACAGTAAAAAAACAATAGAAATTGCAAGAATGATAGACCACACTTTTATTACAGTACAAACTGCAGCGCCAAGGGTACTGGAATATAAAATTAGGTCAATAAAACAAAATTAAAGTAAAAACAGAAAAAAGTCTTTTGCCAGACAAGGACAAAAATAGATGGGAATATATCAAAATATGGATTTAGCTGTTAACAGTTCAGCTATCAGCAGATAGGAAATTTAAGGATAAAACTCTTATTTTCAAATTTTGATACTAAAATATAAATAATTAAAAATGAAAAGAACATAAAAATATTTTTATATTATTGAATTTTAACAAATTTTATTAAATTTTTTGGAAAAAATTGAAATTTTGTTTTGAAAATCAGTACACATTGTGATATAATTATAGTTGAGAAATATTATAATAAATAAATTTACGGAGGTAATTAGAAATGACTAGAATTGAAGATATCTATGCAAGAGAGATACTTGATTCAAGAGGAAATCCAACTGTGGAAGTTGAAGTTTACTTAGAAGGTGGAGCAATGGGAAGAGCATCTGTACCATCTGGAGCATCAACTGGAGAACATGAAGCAGTTGAATTAAGAGATGGTGACAAATCTAGATATTTAGGACAAGGTGTATTACAAGCAGTAGAAAATGTAAACAAAGTTATTGCTGAACACTTAATCGGATTTGATGCTTTAGACCAAGTAGCTATTGATAAAGCTATGATCGAGTTAGACGGAACACCTAACAAAGGTAAATTGGGAGCTAACGCAATCTTAGGTGTATCATTAGCAGTGGCAAAAGCAGCGGCTAACCAATTAGGTATACCTTTATACAGATATTTAGGTGGAGTAAACGCTAAAGAATTACCAGTACCAATGATGAATATCTTAAATGGTGGATCACATGCTGATTCAGCAGTAGACGTTCAAGAATTCATGGTACAACCTGTAGGAGCTAAAACATACAAAGAAGCATTAAGAATGGGTTCTGAAATTTTCCACCACTTAGGAAAAATCTTAAAAGCAAACGGAGATTCTACTAATGTAGGAAATGAAGGTGGATACGCACCATCTAACATTAATGGAACTGAAGGAGCTTTAGATGTAATTTCTCAAGCAGTAGAAGCTGCTGGATACAAATTAGGAGAAGACATTACATTCGCAATGGATGCTGCTTCATCAGAATTTGCAACTAAAAATGCAGACGGATCTTATACTTATACATTCAAAAGAGAAGGTGGAGTTGTAAGAAACTCAGACGAAATGGTTGAATGGTACAAACACTTAACTTCTAAATACCCAATCGTATCAATTGAAGACGGACTTGCTGAAGATGACTGGGATGGATTCAAAAAATTAACTGATGCAATCGGAAAAGATGTTCAATTAGTAGGGGATGACTTGTTCGTTACTAACACAGTAAGATTAGCTGAAGGAATTAAAAAAGGAATTGCTAATTCAATCTTAATTAAAGTAAACCAAATTGGTACTTTAACAGAAACATTGGATGCAATTGAAATGGCTAAAAAAGCTGGATATACTGCAGTAGTATCTCATAGATCAGGAGAAACTGAAGATGATACAATTGCTGATATTGCAGTTGCTACAAACGCAGGACAAATTAAAACAGGATCTGCTTCAAGAACAGATAGAATGGCTAAATATAACCAATTATTAAGAATCGAAGATGATTTGGCTGAAGAAGCTGTTTATGAAGGTAAAAAAGCATTCTATAATATCAACATTAAATAATAATATAAAATTTTAATAAAAGTCAAAAGATTAAAAATATCTCTTTTGAAGGCAAATAAAATATATTTGAAAGAGATATTTTTAAATAAAAATTGACAATTATTGTTAAATGATATATAATATAAAAGATAATTAAAATAGATAACAAATTTTAGGAGGCGAAATAATGAAAAAAGTTGGAATTTTATTCATACTTCTAAATGTTCTATCGTTTTCAGCAGTTTCTGCAAAATCTACTAAAACAACAACAACACAATCAGTAATTGGTAGATTTAATCAACTTGAAGCAGAATATGAAAGATTGTTAAATATGGAACAACAAGAGTATGATAAATTAAAGGCAACCGCTGATGCAGCAACAAATAAATTAGCAGAAAAAGAAGCTCAAAAAGCTCAACTTCAAGAAAGAATATCAAAAGTTGAAGCTGCTGGAGAAGCAAAAGCTTTCAAAGCAGAATATGCTGAATTAGCCAAAAAATATAAATCTGTAGTTAAAGCACTGGATAATGAAATTAAGTCTTTAAAAGCAACAATAGATAATTTCACAGCTATAGAAACATTGAAATCAAATTAAAAAAATGAAAGGAGATACGAGATAATATAAAAATTTAGCTCACTAAATTTATCTTATAAATTCTCGTGAATATAAAATGACAAAAAAATTATTAGTATCATTAGGAATCTTAGTATTAAGCAGTATTTCATTTGCTGCACCTACAAAACAAGCAGCAACAAGACCTTCAGCAGGAGGTTCTATTGAAAATAGTTTAAATAATCTAGAAAATCAATTAAGTAGATTACAACAAATGGAAGATTCAAAATTTAGAGAACAAGAAGCTCAAGCTAATGCAGCAGTTCAAAGATTAAGTAATTATAATGCAATGCAAGTTAAAATTGATCAGAGAATTGCTGAAATTGAGGCAAATGCAGAAGCTAGTATTTTTGGGAAAGAATTTAAAGCAAAAATTGCTGAGTATAAAAATTTAAGAAACCAGTTAGATAAAGAAATTGCTAAAGAACAACAAGCTATAGAGAATTTTGAATTAATTAGATCTTTAAGACAATAATTTAAAAATTATATTCTCTTTCTTTAATAAAGAAAACAGGTTTATGTTTTTTATAAGTATAGCTATTAATAATTAGTATTTTGAATAAAGTTCAAAAGAAGCTGTCTCAAAATGATTAAAATTTTGGGTTCAGCTTCTATATTTTTATCTAAATTAAAAACTTTCTAGTTTCTTGCAGTTATTTGATTAGAATATTTCTTAATCATAAATCGCAATATTAACTGTGACATTTTACTAAATTTTTTTAAACTAATTTCGTATAAAAATTTTTCAAATGGTGTTGCATAGTTTAAACATTTTTTTATCCTTGAGTTTATAAGTATTAAGGTTCTTATCAAGTCTTCTGTCTCTACTTTTGATATATCGGTCTTTTTTGGGTAAAATTCCCTTAGAAGGTCATTACTGTTTTCGTTGCATTTTCTCTGCCACGAGCCAATAAGGATCTGCAAAATAGAAATCTATTCCCATCTTCTTCACTTCTTCCCAGCATGGAAATTCCTTATTTATGGAATGTACCCAAAATTTTGGACAAATAATTTGAAAACTAGTTTTTTATTTGTCATAAATTGCAATATTAATTGCGACATTTTACCAAATTTTTTTAAAAACTAATTTCGTGTAAAAATTTCTCAAATGGCGTTGCATAGTTTAAACATTTTCTTGGTCTTAAGTTTATCAGCATCAAGGTTCTTATCAAGTTTTCTGTATCTATTTTTGATATGTCGGTCTTCTTTGGGTAAAATTCTCTTAGAAGATCGTTGCTGTTTTCATTGCAGCCTGTCTGCCATGAGCAGTAAGGATCTGCAAAATAGAATTCTATTCCCAGCTTCTCCACTTCTTCCCAGCATGAAAATTCCTTCCCCCTGTCTGATGTGAAAGTCTTGAATGCTCCTTGTGGAATACTGTCTGTCAGCTGTTTTATTGCTTCCAGCATTGAATTTTTGCTTCTATCTTTCATCTTTATTGCTATATAAAACCGTGTCTTCAATTCCACAAATGTTGCAAAGCAGGCTTTGCTTTCCCCTCTTGATGAAACTACCGAGTCTAGCTCCCAATGCCCAAAAATTTCTTTTTTCTTAACTTCTTCCGATCTATCGCCAATTGTCTTCCCAATATTGAATTTTCCTCTCATCTCCTTAGTTTTCGCTCTCCTCCCCTTTCTTCTCAAGACATTCAGGGAAATATCTAAAAAATTACTGTAAAGCCAGTTATAGATAGTTTTAAATGAAAGTCTCCCCTTTAATTCCCTGCCAGCAATTTATTCAGGAGACCAGGTTTTGCAGAGCCTGTCCTCTATCAGATTTTTCAATTCAGCAGTAATTTTTGAGTTTCTTCCTTTATTAGCAGATTTTGTATTGGCATCTTCTTGAGCATTTTCAGAAGAGTATTCGCCATTAATTCTTTTGATTTCACGATAAATGGTAGCCCTGTGCCTGTTAAGGATTTTGGCAATTTTAGAAATTTTGCAATTTTCTTTTAGCAGAACCTCTAGTTTATTTCTTTCATTTATGGTAAAATATTTATGGCTCATGATATATTTCCTTTCGTTAATGTTTTTGTCATTACTAACATTTTAACACGAAATTATCATGAGTTTTACATTTTTTTAGTTTGTCGCAATATATTATACAATTTATGAAGAAGAAAAATTTTCTAAAATTTTTGACATTGAAAAGGCTATTTTTGATAGGATGCTAAAACTTTTGAGAAACATGCAGAATTGAAACTTAATGGCTCGTTATAGTATGTCAAGTGGATACAGATATATTTATCAAGGAACATTTAAAAATAGAGAAGAAGTATTGAAATTTTTAAAGGGAAAGGCTGGAAAATAAATTAATTAAATAGAGGAGTTTAAAGAATGAAAAGCGTTGTGTCACTAGGTTTTGGGATTTTTTTTATGTTTATTGCTGTTATATGTTCTATTTGTTACATTATTACCATGCCAAGTAAACAATATAACATGGCATACCATATAAATGATAATTATATTATTCAGAAATATGGAATACTTGAAGACGATAAAGTGGAATTATTGATGAATGATAAATTAGAATTAACGACAGAAAATAATGATAACTGTAAGTTTGTAGATAGATTCTCTGAATTATCTAATTATTATATTGGACATTTTGATGGGACAGATTTAAAGAAGAAAAGATGTTCAGGGTATTTTTATATAAAAAAAGACAATACTGATATTCGATTCAATGTTTCTGAGGAAGAAATAAAGGAAAAATTTGGAAATGTAAAATTTAATGAAACTCCAGATGAATTTATAAATAAATACGGTATAACAAATTAATATGGCTAAAGCTATAGTAGAACAATATGAAAAAAGAAAAAATGAACTACCTATTGGAACAAGACAAAATATTATTATTGACGCTAGAGGACAAGGAATCACTTATTCACAAGAATAAAAAATAATCCAGAAAATAATTGAAAAATCTAATGGAACAATAAAAAAATCAGATATAACAATATGGAAATAGAAAGGAAGAAAAAATGGAAGAATTATCAACAAAAGAATACAATGAACTATATAAAAAATATTTTAAAGAAATTTTCAATAAACCAATGAAAGACTTTGGATTTAAAAAGAAAGGAACAGGAAAATTTTTTAAATTAAATAAACTAGGATTATTTGAATATATAGGTTTTTTCAGATATTATCATGAATTAAGAGTAGAGTATGCAATAATACCGATATATAGTTATATAATGAAAGATACTATAGGAAATGGTGCAAAAACGGCATTTGTAGATTTGGATGGAGAAGAAAAAATGGAAGAAGGAATGAAAAGTATTTTAGAGGAAATAGAAAATAAAATAATTCCTTGGTTTAAAAAATATGAAGATTTAGATACTTTTTTTGAAGAAGTAGTAGAAAATGATAGAAAGTATTTTTGGCCTGACATTTATAAATATTTATTCAGAGCGACTACTTTTGCAAAGTTTAAAAGATATTCAAAAATACAGGAGAATATTGATAAAGTAAGAGAAGAATATAATAATCTTCCAGATGAAGAAAAGACATATGACTTTTATAATGTTATATTAAAAGAAGTGGATGAATTAGAAAAGAAATTAAAAGAAGGAGAAGAAAGTTTAGAAAAACATATTGAGGGAATGGAATATAAATCACTATTATATAGAAAAATGGAGAAATTGTTGAAAAAATAGTGATAAAAAATAAAGCTAATTTTTAAAATAATCGTTGTTGTAAAAGACAGCGATTATTTTTTGTTTTGAAATAGGATCATATTAGCCCTATAACAAAAAAATTTTGCATCAAGTAGGATATTTTTTGTACCCAAAAACGATTTAACAAACGCTATGGCTTAATATTGTGTAATATGAACTTTATCTTCATTTTCAATCAATTTTTCAAATTCTCCAGTTGTTCCAGTTCACTCTACTCTCTATTTAAAAAGGGAGAAAATAAACAAATTCTGAATATTTCTCCCTAATTTACTTTTATTATTAATTTTTAAAAACAAATTTCTTGATTAAAAATCACTTTTTAAAATTTCCCCTTTTCTTAAATCACTTCTCATTTTTTGAATAATATCATCCATTTCATCGAGTTTTTTCAAAATTTTCTTTTCTTCAGGGCTTGTTGTAATAATTTTACTGATTCCACCATTTTTTATTATAATTCGTTTATCTGCTATTAGTGCCAATGTTGGGTCGTGTGTTGCCATTAATACGATTTTGTCAGATGAAACAAGTAATTCCAAGGCTTTTTTCCTGTCAATTCCTGCATTTTCAATTTCGTCAATTAGGACAATTGGAGATGAGCTTAAAATGGCTGTGTCGGCAATCATTAAAGCACGGGATTGTCCACCACTTAGGGCTGTGATTGCAGTAGTTAAGTCAAATTGCTCTCCAGCCAGATTATTTGCAGCAGTAATGATTTTTTCTACAGTTTCATCAATGTCTTCAATCATTCGGCTTTGAGCGTGCAGTTCTAGAAATTCTTTTACTGATAAATCCATAACGAAATTCATGTTTTGTGATAGTTGTGCGACTAATTTGTTGTTTGAGGAATAACGCCATTTTTTGTCTGGAAGTTCACTGTTTATAAGGATTTGACGCTGTGTTGGAGTGTCTTTCTGGGCAGTCCATTCGATGTCGGCAAGAAGTCTTGATTTTCCAGAGCCTGTAGGCCCAACAATGGAAATAATTTCTGATTTATGAATATCAAGCCGCTCAAATCCCTCTTTATTCCCAGATTTATCTTGTCCAGCGACAATTGTAAGCATATCAATCGAATTTTCCTCTTCCATTCCCAAAAAAAGTTTCATCTGCTCAATATAATCAACTAGACTTTCCTCAATTTTTTCCACATCCAGTGCAAAGTCCTCAATTTTATCTTCTGAAAAAGTTACGATGAACTCGTGAAATGTCTTATCCTGAAAAGTTTCCACAGGCAAGTGATTTTCAGTAAAAAAATTTTCTGCAAAGGGATATTTATTGCTAAGTTCACTAATAGTCAATTTATTTATTAAATCGTTATTTTTCATATTTTTTCCTTTTTTATTATTTTTATCTATTTTTTTATTGCTGTAAATTCATTTTTCGGACATTACCCATCTGGTATTTTTCACCGATTCTCTTTTCTCCTAAGCAGTAAGAGCAAAGTGCCGATGGCATTGGAAATCTAAGTTCCATTCCTTGAACGCTGTCTATTTCCAATTCTTTCTCATAAAGAAGTGTACTCAATTCGTACGCTCCCTGTCCAGTAAGCCCGTTAACGTGCATTGTTACAGCTTTTGGATTTACAGAGTTCACACGTGAGGCAAAAACTTCACGTTCAGCTTGTGAAACAATGTCTCCTTTGGTAATAATCACAATATCAGCGGCTTTTAATAATGGTCCAATCTTTTTAGGCGTATTAATTCCTGATAAATTGTCGATTACACAGACTCCCTTGATGTCCTTGATATATGGCGAACATCTGTTGCAAAGGCCTGCTGATTCTGTAATTAATATTGAAAGCCCAAGGCTGTTTCCCCATTGTACAACTTCCTCGATATTTGATACGAAGAAATGGTCTGGACATAAAGCTCCTGAAATTCCTTTTTTTACTGGAATTCCCGCTTTTGCGTATAATTTGTCATCATCTGTGTAAAGGCAGTCGAATTTTACTACTCCAACTGACATTCCTTGTGATTTTAAGGCTTCTACTGTTTTTAGAATAACGCTTGTTTTTCCTGATGATGGTGGGCCTGAAAATATTATTAAATTCATAGTTATCTCTCCTTTTTTATTTTTTAAATTTTATTGTGCAAGGCTTTTTTGCACATCATTATTAAATTCATCTTCACATTCACGAATAATTTTTCCAATATCATGGCTATAGATGTAATTCCAGCCAATCCATTTAAAATTCTGATGTTCTTCTAAATGGTTATCCACATTTGGATTTGTTGACGGGAATTTTCCATTTGCAGAAAAAATTGTTCCAATTTCATTTGACATAAATAAGTCCATAAATGGCTTGATTTTATCTGCCTTAGATTTTTTGGTAATCATAAATATTGGGCTTAGCAAAGCTCCATCTTTTGGCCATACAGCCTCCAAATCTCCTGTTCCGTCAATCATTTGTGAAAAGAAGTATGGAATAATGCTGACAGCAGGGGCTTCTGGTGTTCGAGTTCTGGCTTTTACCATTTGAGCTGGATGCAGGCTTTTTTTGTATGAACGTGCCAATTTATGTATCCCGTCCATTCCAAAATCTTTGTAAAGATTTGCAAGAAGGGCATTAAACAAGTCTAAATCAGCCATTGGCAATGCAACTGAGTCTTCAAATTCGTCATTTAACAAGTCTGCCCAAGTTTCTGGTGCTTTTCTATCTCCTAAAGAAGTCTTGTTTATCAAAAATATTGCTGGCACAACTCCCATTATTGCGTAACGTTTTTTAGGATCCCGCAAATCAATAGTTTCGTTGCAGAAATCTTTATTCATATTTTCAAGGTGTGTTTCAAAAATACCATTTTCCATGTACTGCCCCATCAAATTTTTATCAAAAAACAGTTCAAATCCAGCCGAAAGCAATATATCCGAAACTTTGTCAGGATTACCTGTCTTAACTTTTTCCACAACCCAGTCAAGCCCTAAATTTGCTGATTTTAAGGTATATGAAATAGTATAATCATTTTTCTCATTCTGTTCGTTTACCCAGTCTTTTATACCTTCTAAAAGTGGTATTCTGATAGGGCAAGGTAGAACTCCTTCAATTATCAAGTCACTATTTTCATCAGCTTTGCTTTCATCCAGTGAAACATCAATATCTGCATCTTTTTGCAAAAATGTTTCCAGCTTTTCAACAAACAGTTCCTGATTAATTTTTTTTGACATAAGTGCCGTTTTCAACTTAATATTTTTCCCCATAACCTCAAGCATCTGTTTATTTTTCAATTGCTCAAACCCATTAGCAATAAAAAAGTCAAGAGCTTCAGGATACTTGTCTATAATCTCATAAAGTGTATCGTCTAAACTAAACATTTCAATCTCCTCTTATAACATTAATATTTTTATTTAAAAAGAGCTAAATCTCAAAAAGTTGCAAATGAATTTTGGCTCTAATTATAAAAAATGTAAAATTGTCCATTATGAAATTATATCATAAAAATTAATAATATTATGTAATATATATCACAGATATTTAATATACTCTATTTTTCTTGAACTCAAATCGATAAAAATACAATTGATCCTTTTAAGTAAAATATTACCAGATCAAGATATTCATTTCATCAAAGGAGATATACAGAACTTTCGGAATAAATCTCTTTTACTGTCCAGTATACAAGATTAAAATAATTGTATAGGAACAGATATCTAGCTCCAAAAATATCATTAGACCTGTTTGACAACCTTGTATAAAGAACAATATTAGGGTATAATAATACTGGTGATGAAAAAATGTTGAAAGAATAAAAAAACTTAAGGAAGAAAACTATCAGAAAAATTTTGGTATTAAAAAGAACACTTTTGATAAAATGCTGAAACTTTTGAATGAGACATTCTATGAGTATGTTAAATGAGCTGAGAATATACTGATAAAAAGAGGGAGCTTGTCAGGGACACTGAGATAGAGGTTGTACTGGTTGACGCTACGGAATGCGAGATTGAACGTCCTAAAAAACAGCGGAAATATTACTCAGGAAAAAAGAGAAAGCACATGATAAAGGCTCAGATAGTGGCAGACGAAAAAGATCTGAGGATACTTAATATCTCATTTTCACATGGAAGCGTTCATGACTTTAAGCTGTTCTGCAAAAGCTGCGTGCATTTTTTAAAAGATATACTTTTAATTGCCAACAAAGGATACATAGGCATGAATAAGATACACAGTAATAGCTTGATACCTGAAAAATCGACAAAAAGGAACAAATTAACTAAAGAAGATAGAAAATACAATTCAACTATTTCAAAGCGGAGAATCTACATAGAGCATGTGAACAGGTATATCAAGAAATTCAGGATAGTGTCTACACGTTACAGAAAGAAGAGAAGAAAATTTGCCCTGAGATTTTCGTTAATTTGTGCAATTTATAATTTTGAACTATAGGTTATCGAACAGATCTAATGAAAATAATAATATTTATAAAATAAAAGAACATACAGAATAAATCCATTGATGAAGAGCTATGCTTTTTATCAGTTCATCTGTAAGTGATTTTATAGTATCACATAACTTGTCAACTACAGCATTTAATGTCTTGAATATCCTGTTATCAGAACTCCTTTTTTCTTATTTCAGATTTGTTCAATGGTATGTGCTATTATAATGTTTCTGGTGTTTTTAAATCTTTTGATTTATGCCAGGCCGCTCCATCACAGACTATACTGCAGATTTCAGATAGTTAATTCACAAAAACGTTAATATTATCTGTATTGCAGTTGGGTATAACTAAAGCATATCTGTCCTTATATAATGGTAGGGAATGCTAGGTCTGAACTTGTTGCTGCACCAGACTGGTAACTTTGTTTAGACTGCTCAATCGCTTTATCATCTATTTTCTTTGGATATCTGCTTCTAGGATTAAAAACTCTGTGTATCCGTCAATGCTATGCCTAACTAGTTGAATATATGCCTATGCCTCCTTTATTTCATTTGTGCTTAACAATTTACCTTTTTCTTTCTATTCTTCGAACAGTTTCAGATATTTAAATGTCATATTTTTATATTTTTACTCTTTGGCTTGTTCACAAGCCCCTTGTATTCTTTGATCTGAAAATATACTTATCCATTTGTTCACAACTTTATGATGGAAATCTAAAATTTAAGCTATTTCCTTATTCTTTTAATTGTCCATATCTCTTATATCTTCATTTTTTTTATAATTATTCTTATTTCATATGCTTTTGCCATTTTCATCACTCTATTATTTTATACCTCATTATTTTTAGTTAGTTTAATGGAGTTTAATACAAAGGACTTAGTATTCACATAATTTTCTTAGAATTTCTCTCACATTTTTCCTGTTTTGACTATGTATAATTCTATATTTAGGCGTAAATACCATATGATACTTACACCTCTATTTAATATGAGAAAAACTGTTAGTTTTATTAGTCATATAAATACTTTCCTTTTATTAATAGCAGCTTGAACAACTGTATTATAAAGGATGGTGTATTTTGTTACAACATATTATACAATCTATATTGTCAAAGAAAAAATCTAATTTTGCACTTATTTAAATACGTGATATAATAACAATATATATTCCAAGAACTGGGAGGGAAAATGAATAAAATACTGGAAGAAGAAAATGAAAATTATGAAATAAAGGCTATTCATAAGGATATTGTGGAAAAGGTCGAAAAAATGATGCCAGAAGAGGAAGTTGTATATGATTTGGCTGATTTTTTTAAGATACTAGGAGATACAACTAGAATGCGAATATTAAGTGCCTTATTTCAAGAAGAAATGTGTGTATATGATATTGCAAATCTTTTGAAAATGACTCAATCTGCTATTTCGCATCAGCTAAGAGTTTTAAAGCAGGGAAGATTTGTTAAGTATAGAAAAGAAGGGAAAGTCGTGTATTATTCACTAGAAGACGATCATATAAAGCATATCGTGGAACAGGGGATGACACATATTTTAGAAAAGAAATAAATTTATTTGTAAATCAAATAATTTTTCTATACAAACAATTTTAAATGTGTTATAATTACAAAAAGTAGACAATTGTAAATATAAAAATTGTAATTAAATTATTTTAAAAAACAAATTCTTCAATTATAGTTATTTTATTTAAATTTTATTTTTATATGAAGTTGTAGTATTTTAGTTTTTTAAGTAATGAGAAGTTATTTACAAATATTTACAATTAGCAAAATTATAATTAAAATGAAGGAGAAGGAATAATGGCAGAAATAAAAAATAAAGTAACATTCAAGGGAAATCCTGTAACTCTTGTGGGAACCGAAGTAAAAGCTGGAGAAACAGCACCAGACTTTACAGTTTTATCACCAGAATTAAAGGAAGTAAAATTAAGTGACTATAAAGGAAAGGTTGTTGTAATAGCAGTATTTCCATCAGTTGATACTGGAGTATGTGCTTTACAGCTGGCTAGATTTAATCAGGAAGCAGCAAGTTTTGGAGATGATGTTCAACTACTTACAATCTCGGCTGACCTACCATTTGCATTAGGAAGATATTGTGCAGACAAAGGAATTAAAAACGCTTTAACGGCTTCAGACCATAAAGAGTTAGATTTTGGAACAAAATATGGATTTGTAATAAAAGAATTAAGATTATTGTCAAGAGGAACTGTTATTGTAGATAAAGACGGAATTATTAAATATGTAGAATATGTAAAAGAAGTTGGAGAACATCCAGATTACGAAAAAGCGTTGGAAGTAATAAAAGAGCTAACTAAATAAAAAAATAAATGGAGCTAAACTTATAATAAAGAGTTTTCTCCATTTTTTATTGCTTTAATTTTATAAAAAAATATCCCAATCAATGACTGGAATACTTCTTTCACCTTTTTTATTATCTTCCAAGTTGCTGCTGTCTTTGCTGTATAATACGTTGCTGCTCAATCGCACTAGGAGTTTTTACGAGCGTTACTGCCACCTCTGTTGGCTGTCCATTTCTATATACAGTTAATTTTATATTTTGTCCAACTTTTTTAGCGGCAATTTCTCCAACAAATGCACCCGCAGAGTTTACTTCTTTTCCATCAACAGCTGTAATAACATCATTTTTAGCTATTCCTGCCGCCGCGGCTGGACTATTTGGCACAACATCGACTATGAATACTCCGTTTGAAGATTTCAGATTAAGGGCTTTTATTTTGTCTTGATCTAAATTTCCCATAGAAACGCCAATGTATGGTTTTTCAAATTTACCATTTGCGATAATTGAATCTTTGACTGTCATTGCCAAGTTTGCCGGAATAGCAAATCCGATTCCTACACTTCCTCCACTTTGTGAATAAATCGCAGTATTTACTCCGATAACTTTTCCTGTTATGTCAATTAACGGGCCTCCACTATTTCCCTGATTGATAGCAGCATCTGTTTGAATAAAGTTTTCTATTTCTTCAATTCCAAGCGAGCTACGTCCTGCAGCACTTACAATTCCAACTGTCATCGAGTCGTTCAATCCCAATGGATTTCCAAAGGCTATTGACCACTGTCCGATTTGGATTTGATCTGAATTTGCGAATTCTAACGGTTTAAAAGTCTCGTTTGAATCAATTTTCAGTACAGCGATATCAACTTCTGGTGAAGTTCCTACAAGTTTTGTACGGTATTCACGTCCATTTGAGAATTTTACATAAATTTCATCTGCACCGTCAATAACATGATTATTTGTAACAACATATCCATCCTTTGAAACAACGAATCCTGAACCTAGTGACCCTGATTCACGTTTTTCCTGTCCTCCAGAACGTCCAAAAAGCATTTCTTCCAGCGGATTATACGTATTTACTATAACAGTTTTTTTAGTTCTGATATTTACAATTGAATCCTTAACGCTGTTATGTACACTTACAAAAGCATCCTGTGTCTGTACGGCATTTTTAGTGTACTTTTGCAAATCTTCCTGAGAAATTGTCTTTTGCTGCTCAGTATCCGCTGTATTATTTTTATTTTCTACGTTATTTCCAGTCTTGTTGGAACAGCTTAAAATTAGAAATAACATTGAAAATAAAGCAAATTTTTTATTTCCCTTTTTTATAAAATTTATTTTTTTCATATTTATTTACCTCATTTCTAGTTTTACAATAAACTTATTTTTAAAATTTTTTTAGAATTAATCTCAAACTCTTGACTCTTCCAGTTTTTATGAGTTTGCTTGCTACAGGGCTGGGTATATTTTAGTGAATAAAAATTTATTATTCTTATGATTTTTATTTGAATTTCATTTATTAAACCATATTTTTTGCAAATTCATAAATAACCTGCTATGCTTATTGTCTTTTTCCCTATAATATGTTATCCTATACTCAGTAAAAATTAAATAAAATATATAAAATCAAGGAGAAAAATTAATAATGTTCAATAATTTAGGAGACAGATTTAAGGATATATTCAAAAAAGTCAGCGGACAGGGAAAATTGACGGAAAACAATATGAAGGATGCTTTGAGAGAAGTAAGACTGGCATTGCTTGAAGCGGATGTAAATTACAGCGTGGCTAAGAACTTTGTGGCAAAGATTCGGGAAAAGGCATTGGGAGAACAGGTTATTAGCGGGGTTAATCCTACACAGCAATTTATCAAGATTGTAAATGATGAACTTGTGGAAGTGCTTGGAGGTTCAAATGTCTCGATTGCTAAAGCTGATAAAAATCCTACTATTGTAATGCTTTCTGGACTTCAAGGAGCTGGGAAAACTACGTTTTCTGGAAAATTGGCAAAGCATTTGAAATCGAAAGGGGAAAAGCCATTTCTGATTGGAGCAGATGTTTATAGACCTGCTGCGAAAAAGCAATTGAAGGTATTAGGAGAGCAAGTCAAAGTTCCTGTATTTACGATTGATGAAAGTACAGATGCGGTGGAAATTGTAAAACAGGGAATCGAGGCTTCAAAAAATGAGCATGCAACTTATGTGATTATTGATACGGCGGGAAGACTTCACATTGACGAGCAGCTTATGAATGAACTGCAAGATATAAAGGACAGTTTTAATCCGAATGAAATTTTGCTTGTAGTTGATGGAATGACTGGACAGGATGCAGTTAATGTGGCAAAAGAGTTTAATGAACAGCTTGATATTACTGGGGTTGTGCTTACAAAACTGGATGGAGATACTCGTGGAGGGGCTGCCCTTTCAGTAAAGGAAGTTGCAGGAAAGCCAATTAAATTTATAAGTGAAGGGGAAAAACTGGATGATATCGCACCATTTCACCCAGACAGGCTTGCCTCACGTATTCTTGGAATGGGAGATGTTGTTTCACTTGTAGAAAAGGCGCAGGAAGCCATTGATGAAAAAGAAGCCAAGAAAATGGAAGAGAAATTTAGAAAGAACCAGTTTGACTTTGAAGATTTTTTAAAGCAGTTTAAAATGATAAGAAAAATGGGATCAATTGCTGGAATTATGAAAATGATACCAGGAGTTGACACTAGCATGATTGACATGGGAATGGCTGAAAAGGAAATGAAAAAGGTCGAAGCAATCATTTTTTCAATGACAGTTCAGGAAAGACGTGATCCAAAACTTCTAAAAAATGGAAGCCGTAAAATGAGAATTGCCAAAGGAAGCGGAGTTCAGGTAAATGATGTAAATAAATTGATAAAGCAGTTTGAACAAATGAAACAAATGATGAAAATGTTCAACAGTGGCGGTATTCCAGGACTTGGTGGAGGATTTATGAAGGGAAGAAGAAGATAGAAATATAATATCAACTAAAATTCTTTATAAAACTGAAAAAAATAAAAAAGGAGAGAGACAAATGAAAAAGTTAATTTTAGCACTATTTATTATTTTTGGAACACTTTCGTTTTCAGCTTTTGACAAAGTTGTAATTGGAGTTATTAATGACAATTATGAAAGTCCAATAATATCAGGAACAATAAATAGAGGAGGACTTGCAAATCTTCTTTTTGGAATGAAAAAGGATGGAGATTTTGCAAAACAGATGTATCAAAACCTTTCAGGAGCAGATAAAGTTGAGTTTATTATAGAAAAGCACGATGAATCTGCACTTGTAAGTATTTTGAAGTTATTTGAAAAAAACAAATACAAAGGACAGATAGAAGTTACAGAAGTAGCGGCATCAGAAAATAAAAATATTCGTCAAATTACTACAAAGAATAAATGGAATTATAACATTTATACTTTTACAAGGGGAATTCCAGGAACTATAAAAATTTCAGATAATGATATAAATAAAGGGGAATTTATAGAAGATTTATTCCAAAAAGCAAAGAAAGAATTAAAATAGAGTATTTAATGATTTAAAAAAGAGCAAGATTTCTATAGATGCTCTTTTTTATTATAAAATTTTATTTATAAATTTAAAAAAATACTTGACTTTTTTACGTTATGTGATATACTGTAATTATAAAAGGTATAAGAAATAAAAAAGGAGCTGATTGGTATGAAAAAATTAATTTTAGTAGGATTTTTAGCATTTGGAGTATTAGGATTCTCAAGATTTGTTAAAGAGTGTCATGTTACAAGCAAAACAAGTAAATCTGTAACTTGTAAAAGCAATGAATCAGAAAAAACATTTCAATTTACAAGTGGTAGATTATCTTCTGTTTCAAGTGGTTATACTTATAAAATTTATTTTCAAGGTAATGGATATAGAGGATTACGTTTAACTAGTGCAAAACTTCTTGCAGATTAAAAATAAACTATAAAAATTTTAAATCAAACTCAAAAGCTATTATGACAGTATCCGTCAAGCCCTAATTAGTTTAGTCTTCATTTTTTAATTTTATAGGGTTTGAGAATAGAATAAAAACTCTAAGTATTTTATGAACTTGGAGTTTTTTATTTGTAAAAAACAAATCTGAAAAAGGCGTCCTATTCTATCCAAATATTAATTTCTTTAAATTTTGAAAAAGTTTGAAAATATATAAAAAAGTGTTGGATTATTCTAACTTTTTTAGTATAATAAATTTGTATAATTTTAGTAAAAAAGGAAAATATAATGAAAAAAGGTATCGGAAAATCACATAGTAAAATCATATTAATTGGAGAACATTCTGTCGTTTATGGTTATCCTGCCATTGCTATCCCACTAAAAAAGATTGAAATTGAATGTGTAGTTGAAGAAGCAAAAACTAGCTTTTTTTATAACAAGACAGACACTCTTTCAGTTGCAGTTTTTACTGCATTAAGACATTTAAAAAAAGAAAATGCAAAAATAAAATACAAGGTAACTTCTCAAATTCCGCCAAAACGTGGAATGGGTTCTTCAGCAGCAGTCAGTATTGCCGCAATCAGAGCGGTTTTTGACTACTTTGAGGAAAATCTGGATGATGAATTACTGGAAAAACTAGTTCATACGGCTGAAATTGTGGCTCATAAAACTCCAAGCGGGCTAGATGCCAAAACGTGCCTAAGCGATAAAGCCATAAAATTCATAAAAAATAAGGGATTTTCTTACATTGACTTAAATCTTGATGCATATCTTGTAATTGCAGATACGGGCATTTATGGAAATACTGGTGAGGCAATTCAGAATGTGAAAAATTTAGGAAATAAAGCTGATATTTCTTTAAAGAAACTAGGTGAATTGACAGATGAAATAACTAAAATCTTAACTAAAAATATTGAATCCAAAGAAGAAAAAGTTGATAAAATAGGAAAAATTATGACAAAAGCAAATACAGAACTCGGAAACTTGAATATAACCATTGAAAAAACAGACTTATTTGTAAAAACAGCAATCGAAAACGGAGCAAGTGGGGCAAAAATTTCTGGCGGAGGATTAGGAGGCTGTGTAATCGCACTTGCTAAGAATCTGGAAATTGTAGAAAAAATAAAAGATGAATTGTTAAAATGTGGAGCAGAGAATATTTGGGTGGAGAAAATTTAATAAAAAAAGGAGTAAAAATGGTAAAAGTCAAATCTTATGCTAATATTGCGATTGTAAAATATTGGGGAAAAAAAGATGCAGAAAAAATGATACCTTCCACAAGCAGCATCTCTCTTACCCTTAACGATATGTTTACAGAAACAGAGATGGAATTTATAAATGATGAAGATATTAAAATTGCAGTTGAAAAAGAGATAAAAAGTGAAAATTGTAAAGATAAATTTGGGGATATGACAGATTTGTTTTATTTGAATGGAGAATTGCAGGATAGTGTACATACAGAAAAGATTAGTAAAGTTGTGGATTTATTCAGGAAAAATAGAAGTCAGAAGGTAAAAATTTCTACAACAAATAATATGCCGACAGCTGCTGGCCTTTCTTCCAGTTCGAGTGGTTTATCGGCTGTAATAAAGGCTTGTAATGAACTTTTTGGAAAAAGCTATACGCAATCTGAACTTGCACAGATTTCAAAATTTGGTTCTGGTTCATCTTCGAGAAGCTTTTTTGGACCTGTTGCGGCTTGGGACAAGGATACTGGAGAAATTTATGAGGTAAAGACAGATTTGAGGCTGGCAATGATTGTGCTTGTGCTGAATGAAAATAAAAAGGAAATTTCAAGCCGAAATGGAATGGAACTTTGTGCCAAAACTTCGACATATTTTGACGAGTGGGTAAAACAGTCTGAAATTGACTTTATAAATATGAAAAAATATCTTGCTGAAAATGATTTTGAAAAAGTAGGAACTTTGACAGAAGAGAATGCTCTTAGAATGCACAAGACAATTGAAACTGCAAATCCTCCGTTTACATATTTTAATGAAAAAACTTATGAAGCAATGGATTTTGTAAAAAATTTGAGAAATAATGGGGAGAAATGTTATTTTACAATGGATGCGGGGCCTAATGTGAAGGTACTTTGTCTGGAAGAGGATTTGGAAAAATTAGCAGGAATTTTTGAAGAAAAGTATAAGATTATTGTGAGTAAGACTGTGAAATTATAATTGTGAAAATTATAGTAAAACTGCTTTAAAACAAAACTCAAAAGTTATGACTATTTTACTCAAACCCTAAATTTATATAATTTTTAGTAGTTTAATTTTAAGTAGGTTTGAGTATAATTTGAAATTGAAAATAAAAAATTATGATTATTTCTAAAATTATTTGATTTTATCAGTTTAATATTGAAAGAGTTAAGATATATTTTGGAAAGGATTTTGAATAATGGATAAATCAAGAAAATTTGACATAGCTATAGGCATATTATTTGGAATTATGACAATAATTTTAATTTATTTATTTTTTAGTAATAACATATTTTTTATGTGGGCATTTCAGCGACACCGTAATATACTAAGCTGGTATATTAGACCACTATTTATTATTCCAATAATCTGGAGTGCATACAAAAAGAGGGTTTCAGGAATTTCAATTTCTATTTTTGGTCTGTTTACGAGTATGTTCTGGTTTCCAAAGCCAAATATAACTAATCCTGAAATTGTAAAATTTTTAAATTTTGAAGCAAATTATTTGAAAAGTGGATGGACAATAGATAAAATTGTCCTACTTTTTACTGTTATAATTTTTTTTGTTTTTATAATAGTTTCAACTTGGACAAAAAACTGGAAATTACTTTTATTAATTTTAATAGCAACTGCAATTCTTAAAATATTTAACAGCTACCTTTTAACTGGCAAGAGTGCATTGTCAATGTTGAAGCCTGCAGTTGCTGGATTAATTATCTGTGTGATAGCTGTATTTGTCTTAAAAAAGAAAAACTGATGAAAAAGGAGGAAAAATTGTGGGATATATAAAAATACTTGATGAAAAAGTGTCAAATATTATTGCCGCTGGGGAAGTTGTAGAAAATCCAGCTTCGATGATTAAGGAGATGATTGAGAATTCGCTGGATGCGAAGGCTACAATGATAAAAATTGAAGTTTTCAAATCTGGAACTGATGTTAAAGTAAGTGATAATGGAATTGGTATGGATAAGGACGATACGCTTTTGTCGGTCGAGCGGCATGCTACTTCTAAGATTAAGGAAAAGGAAGATGTTTTTAACTTAAATACTTATGGATTTCGTGGAGAGGCTCTGTCATCTATTGCAGCGGTGTCTAAGCTTATGATTACTACACGTTCTGAAAATAGTCCTGTAGGATATAAGATTGGCTGTTATGGCGGAGTTGTGAGAAAGTTTGAGAAAGTTTCGAGAAATGTCGGTACAGAAATGGAAGTCAGGGATTTATTTTACAATACGCCTGCCAGACGGAAATTTTTACGAAAAATGTCAACAGAATATGGTAAAATTAGGGATATTGTGCTAAAGGAAGCACTTTCAAACAGTAATGTGGCATTTTCGCTGGAACTAGATGGAAAAAGTACGATAAAAACAAGTGGAAAAGGTATTGAGAATGCAATCCTCGAATTATTTGGAAAGTCAGTTTTGAGAAATTTGAAAAAATTTGAATATGGATATTTAGGTAACGTAGAAATTTTACGAAGTTCAAAGGACTTTATGTTTACTTTTGTAAATAACCGATATGTAAAGTCAGCAACTATTGAGCGTGCTGTTATAGACGGCTATTACACTAAACTAATGAAGGGGAAATATCCATTTGCCATTATTTTTTACAACACCGATCCAAAGGAAATAGATGTAAACGTTCACCCATCCAAAAAAATAATAAAATTCTCGAATGATAAGATTGTTTATAATGAAATAAAATCAGCAATTGATGACTTTTTTTACTACAATGACAGAGAAAACTGGCAACCTAATATTGACCTGATAAAGAAAAATATTAACATTAACGAGAATGTCGCTGTGGAAAAGGATGATTTGTTTTCTGATGATGTTTTGAAGGGGGAAAATCAAAAAGTTATAAGTTTGGAAACTTTTGACGGAAAGGTTTTAGAAAATACTAAAAATTTAAATGAGGAAGATAATTTTTCAGTAGATAATTTTAATGAAAATGATAAAAATTCTGAGTTTTTTGATAGTTCTAAAAATATGAGTAATGATAGTTTTTCAAATAGTGAAAACTTTACAAAAAACAAAAATGAAAATGATTTAAGTGTTGATGAAATATGGAATAAGATGAATGATAATTCAAAAATGACTGTGGAAAACAATGTGGAAAACTTTAAGACAAAGAATGAATATTCTACGAAAAATTGGGATAAAAGAAGTGATTTTGAGAATTATAAAAATACTTCTGAATATAGAAATTTTGATATTATAAATGAAAATACTGAAAATGAATCCCATTATAAAATCGGAACGTTTGAAAAACATGTTGGAAAGCAGATTCATTATGATATTCTAGGACAAATTTTTGATACATATATTCTTGTTCGCAGAGACCACGAATTGGAAATTTATGATCAGCATATTATTCATGAGAGAATTTTGTATGAAGAGCTAAAGGACAAGTTTTATAATAAGAAAATTGAATCACAGCATTTATTATTGCCACTAAAAATGGAAGTTACACAAATTGAAAAAAATATTATTTTTGAAAATGTTGAAATTTTTAGAGATTTTGGATTTGACATTGATGAATTTTCAGAAGATGAAGTTGTCATTCGTGCCGTGCCTGCCTTTGATTTTCGGGATAGCATTGAAAATGTATTTTTACAGTTACTTATGGATTTGAAAAATGAAGTTGAAATAAAGGATTTACGCGAAAATATTATTATTTCGATGTCGTGCAAAGGAGCCGTGAAGGCTGGACAGAAACTCGATGCATTTGAAATGCAGAATATGGTTCGAAGGATTCACGAAGTTGGGAAATATACGTGTCCGCATGGACGGCCAATTATTGTAAAACTTTCTAGAAATGATTTGGATAAAATGTTTGGCAGAAGAAAATAAGGGTAAAAATTGAGAAATTTAGTAAAAAAATGAAAAAACTTTTGACAATAAGGAAAAAATATGATAAGAATTAATGTAGTGTGTATTGGAAAAATAAAAGAAAAATATATAAAAGAGGGAATAAATGAATTTTTAAAAAGGTTATCAAAGTACATTAAACTCGAAATTATAGAACTTGCTGAAGAAGATGATAACAAAGGTATTGAAAATGCAATAAATTCTGAGACTGAAAGAATAATAAATGCAATCTCAAAAAAAAGTTATTCATACAATATTTTACTTGATTTAAAAGGAAAAATGCTTGATTCAGAAGAAATGGCACAAAAAATTGAAGAAATTTCTATGATAAGCAGTGAAATTAATTTTATAATAGGCGGTTCAAATGGTGTAAATGATAATTTACGAAAAATTGTGGATTTCAGATTATGTTTTTCGCTAATGACTTTTCCACATCAACTTATGCGATTAATTTTAACAGAGCAACTATACAGATGGGTTTCAATTAATAATAATATAAAATATCATAAATAACGGAGGGAGATTATGTATTCTGCTGGGGAAGAATTTGAAAAAATCAATAATGAGGGTGACGTTGAAGAATATACGTGCCTTTCAAATATTACGGTAGGAGATAAGGAATATTTAGTTTGCGATGATGAAACTGGAGAAAAAAAGGTTTTTTACTATGACAGTATCGAAGAGGAACTGTATGATTTGGATGAAGACGAGGAAGATCAAGTTCTTGAAATATGGAATGATGAATATTATGGGTCTGACAAGGATTACATGTATTGGAACGAAGATTTTGGAGAATACGACAAAAATGAAAATGTGGATGGAGAATTTGATGAAAGAAATTTTGATTCACTAAATGATGATAATGATGAAAATGAATTTTTTGACAATGAAGACGAAGATGATGAGGATTTATCTGAATTTTTAGATGATTTCTTTGATGATGAAGATGAAAATGAATAAAAACCAAATATTTAAGGAAAAAAATGAAAATAAAAATAAAAAGTTTGGATAAATTTAAAGAAAATTATGAAAAGTTATTTGAACTGGAAAAAATAATAATTGTTGATGAAAAAAAAGAATATCATTACAAAGATGAATATGGAAAATGTAAGATTGTTGATAAAATTGATTCCATTGAAATTTACCGACACGGTGAAATCAATTTCAAGCAGATATTCAAAAAAGATAAAAATACTTCGTTTACTTTCATTACAACAAAATTTCGTGGGAAATATGAAATTTTTACAAAAAAATTTGAAAAAGAAAATGGAAAAATAATACTGGAATATGATATAATAGATGGTAATGAAGTGATAAATAGTATAAATTTAGAAATACAAATGTTAGATAATTAAAAAGCAGAAAGGAAAAATAGATGAGCAATCAAAACCACAATGATAATGGTATTATAAAAGAAAAACTAAAAAAAGTAGAAGAACTGAAAGAAATAGGAATTGAACCGTATGGCCGAAAATATGAAAAATTAAATGATATTGCAGAAATAAATCAATACGATGAAACTTGTGATAAAGTATTTAAAACAGCTGGAAGAATCGTTGCCTTTAGAAGAATGGGGAAAAATGGATTTGGACAAATTCAGGATCCAACTGGGAAAATTCAATACTATGTAAAAAAAGATGAAGTTGGAGAAGAACAGTACGAAATTTATAAAAAAATGGGACTTGGAGATTTTATTGGACTTGAAGGGAAACTTTTTAGAACTAATACTGGAGAATTGACTTTAAGAGTAGATTCTTTTGAAGTATTATCTAAAAATGTACGTCCGCTTCCAGAAAAATTTCATGGGTTAACTAACATCGAAACTCGTTACAGACAAAGATATGTGGATCTTGTAATGAACAGGGAAGTTATGGATACTATGAAAAAAAGATTCCAAATTATAAGATTTTTTAGAAGCTATCTTGAAAAACATGGATTTACAGAAGTGGAAACTCCAATGATGCATCCAGTTGCTGGAGGAGCTACAGCCAGACCATTTGTAACACACCATAATGCACTTGATATGGAGCTGTTTTTGAGAATAGCACCTGAATTGTACTTAAAAAGACTACTTGTAGGTGGATTTGAAAAAGTATTCGAAATAAACAGAAGTTTTAGAAATGAAGGAATTTCAATAAAACACAATCCAGAATTTACGATGATGGAACTATACCAGGCTTATGCTGATTTTAATGATATGATGGACTTGACAGAAGATTTGATTTCAAGCTTAACATTTGAGCTTCATGGTAAATATGAAATTGAATATGAAGATAAGACTATTAATATGGCAAAGCCTTGGAGACGTGTTACAATGAAGGACATTGTAAAAGAAACAACTGGATTTGATTTTGATACAGTTAGCAGCGATGAAGATGCTATAAATAAAGCTAAGGAAATGAATATTCCACTAGAAAAAGACAGAACTTATACAAAATATGGAATTTTAAATTTGATATTTGAAGAAAAAGTTGAGGGAACTTTATTAAATCCGACATTTATTACAGAATATCCAAAAGAAATTTCTCCACTTTCAAAAAATCAAAAAGGTGAAACTGAATGGGTAGACAGATTTGAATTATTTATTTCAGGAAGAGAATTTGCTAATGCTTATTCAGAATTAAATGATCCGAGAGATCAGAAGGAAAGATTTGAAGAACAGGTGAAATTGAAAGAAGCTGGAGATGATGAAGCACAAGGAATGGATTTAGACTATATCCGTGCCTTAGAATATGGAATGCCACCAGCAGGAGGGCTTGGAATAGGAATCGACAGATTAGTTATGCTACAGACAAACTCTGCTTCAATTAGAGATGTTATTTTATTCCCAACTTTAAGAAAAGAAGATATTGAATTATAATTTAAATAAAGCTAAACAAAAAAACTCTAGGTTTAAAAAACTTAGAGTCTTTTTATTATAATCTATTAAAGAGATGATTAATTAGTCATCTCCCTCAGAATCATCGTAATCTGAAGAATCGTCTTCAGAAGAAACAAGAGTAGCCTTAGTTAGACGTAAACCTTTGTATCCATTTCCTTCAAAATAAATTTTGTAAGTAGATCCTTTTGAAATTGAAGATAATTTACCACTTGTAAATTGAAAAGTTTTTCCAGATTCCAAACTTTCACAAGTTGCTCTTCCTTTGGCTTTACTAGTAACTTGACATTCATTTACAAATCTTGAGAATCCTAATGCTCCAAATGCTAAAAATCCTACTAGAATTAATTTTTTCATGCTAATCAGCTCCTTTTTCATTTTATATGATACTGTTTTCTATCATAGTATACCATATTATTTAAAAAAATCAAGTATATTTAAAAAATAACCAATTTATTAAAAAAAATAGCTTTTAGGAGACCTTAGAATTTGCAAGTTAATGTATATTTATGACAAGTTTCATCTAGTAAAAGCCATAGATGAAATTTCTAAGAGTGATAAGAAAATATTAAAAAATCTTTACAGATGGCTTTAAGAAGATAACTTTACAGAACTTAAAAATTTTTATAAAAAGGAGAATGTTTAATGAAGAAAGTTCTGAAGGAATATCATAAAGTAGAATGATTAAAAAAATTTAATTTTTTTATGACTATTCTCATATTTTTTGCTCTGTCTCTGTGGAATACAAAATTTTATTTTTGAATTTGAACTAAGATAAAAAAAAGTAAAAAATCGTTAAAAATTGTTATAATGTAATAAAATTATTTTAATATTTTTACTAAAAAAGGAGCGGATTTATGAAAAAAAATAAATATAAATTATTAATTCTAGCCAGTATTACGGCATTTTCTATTATTTCATTTGGATTATCTAACAAAAATATGACTAAAACACCTTCAAAACCTGATACTGAAGAAACATCCAAAAAAACTGGTCTTACAATTTCAAAAGCAGAGCTAGATATTGTAGCTGAGAAAATTTTTAAAAATGAGGCTGGTGGGAAAAAAGATGAGCTTGTGTACTGGAATACTGGAGAGAATTTTCCATCACTTGGGATTGGGCATTTTATTTGGTATAAACAAGGGCAGAAAGGGAGATTTGAAGAAAGTTTTCCGCCACTTGTAGCTTATTACAAGGCTCATAATGTGAAACTACCAAGAATTATGGAAGAAAATAAGTATTCGCCGTGGCAGAGCAGAGATGAGCTTTTTAGATTAAAAAATGCTCGAAATAAGGATATTGCAGAATTAACAGATTTTCTTTATAATACGAAGGATATTCAAGTTTCTTTTATTTTTGAGCGTCTTGAAAATTCTTTGGAAAAAATGCTTGAAATTGCTGATAATCCAGAAAATGTAAAAAAACAATTTTATCGTGTTGCAAAATCTCCAAATGGTCTTTATCCTTTAATTGACTATGTTAATTTCAAGGGAGAAGGAACTACAAGAACAGAAACTTATAAGGGAGAAGGATGGGGGCTTCTTCAAGTCCTTGAAAATATGAAAGGAACTGAAAGTGGAAAAGCAGCTCTTGAAGAATTTAGCAATTCTGCAAAATTTGTTCTTGAAAGACGTGTAAAAAATTCTGATCCTGAAAAAAATGAGAAAAAATGGCTAGCAGGATGGTTAAATCGTTGTGATACGTATAAAAATTAATTTTATTCGGAAAATGGCTTAGCAAAAGTACTTAACACAGGATTACTCCGAACTGAGAAATTTAGAAGTTTTTATACATAACCTAATAGAGACATCTTTTGAATTAAATTATAAATAAATAGATAGTCTAAATTTTTATATTTAATTTTAATATAAGTTTAGACTATTTTTATTTGTATTTTATTACTTAAAATTCAGTAAAATATATTGTATTTAGAGAATCATTATTTATCCATAAAAAAAATTAATAGTAAAAAAATATTTTTATAAATAAATTTGCTTGCAAATATGACTAAATATAAGATATAATATACATATATAAAATTTTAGCGAAAGGAAGCGAGTATGAAAAATATTTTAAAGTTTTTAATTAAAAGAATCGCAATGGGGCTTGTAACGTTGTGGCTAGTTATTACTATTACATTTTTTCTGATACATATGTTACCTGGTGATCCATTTCAAAGTGAAAAAGCGATACCACCTAAAGTAAAGGAAAATCTAATGGCAAAATACCATTTGGATCGTCCACTTGGGGAACAATATGTTGAATATCTAAAAAACATAGCAAAAGGAGATTTGGGAGCATCCATGAAAGTTCGTGGAAGAACTGTTAATGATGTTATTAACAAAAGTTTTCTGACATCTGCAGATTTAGGAGCAAGATCTATTATATTTGCACTAGCTCTTGGAATTCCGCTTGGAATTATAGCGGCTCTTAAAAGAGGAAAATTTCAAGATAGGCTTTCAATGATTGTTGCAATAATTGGAATATCTGTACCGAGCTTTGTATTGGCAGGGCTTATGCAAAAATATGTCGTTGATATCCATAATGGAACTTTAATCAGAAATGGTTTTTTACCTGACTTTTTTTGGATAAATCTTTCTGGATGGGATACTTTTGATAAAAAAATATTGCCAGTTATTGCACTTGGACTTTACACAGTGGCATTAATTGCACGTTTATTGAGAGATAAAATGATAGAAGTAATGGGGCAGGATTATATAAGACTGGCTATTGCAAAAGGAGTAAAACCCAAAAATATAGTATTTAGACATGCTTTAAGAAATGCAATTTTACCAATTATTACAATAATGGGTCCAACAATTGCGGCAGTTCTTACAGGATCGTTTGTAATTGAAAAGATGTTTTCAATTCCTGGATTAGGAAAATATTTCGTTGACAGTATCAATGACAGGGATTATACAATGGTACTTGGAGTTACGGTATTTTATGCAATATTCCTAATCATTATGATGATACTTGTAGATATTGTGTATGTTTTAGTTGATCCTAAAATTAAACTTGGAAAAGGAGATGAGGTATAGTGGCAGAAAATATAAAAAAAATTATAACTGAAAATGATTATATCCCAACACCTGAAGACTTTCAAATTGTAGGTCCTGACACCAATCAAAGCGAAGTAATCTACAAACCAAGTTTAACATTCTGGCAGGATGGATGGAGAAGATTCAAGAAAAATAAATTAGCTTTGTCATTTTTGGGAATAACTCTTGTTTTCTTGTTTTTAGCAATATTTGGACAAAGTTTGACAAAATATTCTTATAGAGCTCAAGATTTATCAGCTAAATTTTTAAGCCCAGCGAAAGGGATTGCAAAAGGACATTATTTAGGAACTGATAATTTAGGACGTGATTTATTTGCAAGACTTTCACAAGGAATAAGAATTTCAATGGAATTATCCTTGATTACAGCTGCAATCTGTGTTGTTTTCGGAACAATTTATGGGGCTGTATCAGCATATTTTGGTGGGATTATTGACACAATAATGACTAGAATTGTAGAAATCTTATTAATTATTCCATCAATGATTTATATAATTTTATTAATGGTTGTAATGGGAAATAGTGTAAAAACAATAATTATCGCAATGTCTCTTACAAGATGGTTAAATTATTCACTGTTAGTACGTGGAGAAGTCCTAAAAATAAAGGAAAATGAGTTTGTATTAGCTTCAAAATCACTTGGTGGAAACTTTTTATGGATAACTCTAAAACACTTAATTCCAAATACATTAAGTGTAATAATAATAAGACTTACAACAGATATACCAAACATTATCTTTACTGAAGCATTTTTAAGTTTCATTGGGCTTGGAGTACCAATTCCACAGGCTTCACTCGGAAACTTGGTATTTGATGGTTTCGTAAATATGACTTCATATCCATATTTATTTATCATTCCATCAGTTGTAATTTCATTAATTACACTGGCATTCAATATTGTTGGAGATGCTTTAAATGATGCATTAAATCCAAAACTAAGAGATTAAAAATTTAAAAATTTTATAAAAAATGTCGTGATTTTTTGGAAATAAAATTGACTGTTTGAGCGAAGTTTTACGTAGCGAGTTTCAATTTTGTTTTCAAAAAATGCTTAGACAAGCCGGGATGCAAGGGTATGGCGATTGATACCCTTGCTTAAATAAATTAAATTAATAAATTCAATAAAGAAAAATTATTTATTAATCAAAAAGGCTTTTATCTAAGTTTTTTTAATATTTTAAAATATATAACAATCCATATTAATACAGAGAGGATTAGAGAATGGGAAAAAAATTATTAGAAGTAAAAGACTTGAGTGTTTCTTTTAATACGTATGCTGGGGAAGTTCAGGCTCTTAGAGGTATTAACTTTTCTGTGGATCGTGGAGAAACGCTTGCAATCGTTGGAGAGTCTGGTTCTGGGAAATCAGTTACTGTGCAAACGATTATGAGATTGATACCAATGCCACCAGGGGAAATAAAAAATGGAGAAATTCTTTTTGATGGGGAAGATTTGGTAAAAGCTTCTCCAGAAAGAATGAGAGAACTTCGTGGCGGAAAAATTGGAATGATCTTTCAAGACCCTATGACATCGCTTAATCCAACAATTAAAGTTGGAAAACAGATTATGGAAGGGATTTTAATTCATAAGAATGTAACAAAGGAAGAGGCAAAACAGCAAGCTGTTGAAATGCTTAGAAAAGTTGGAATTCCTAAACCAGAAGAAAGATTTCATCAATATCCACATGAATTTTCTGGAGGAATGCGTCAAAGAGCAGTTATAGCCATTGCTCTTTCATGTGAACCAGACTTGTTAATCTGTGATGAGCCGACAACAGCTTTGGATGTTACAATACAAGCACAAATTCTAGATTTAATAAATGAACTGAAAAAAGAACTGAACATTGCCGTAATACTTATAACGCATGATTTAGGAGTAGTTGCTGAAACTGCCGACAGAGTAGTTGTTATGTATGCTGGGGAAAAATTAGAGGAAGCTCCTGTAAGAGAACTGTTTAAAAATCCAAAGCATCCTTATACTTGGGGACTTTTAAAATCGTTGCCAAGATTGGATATGAAAATTGGAGAGAAACTGGCTTCTATTCCAGGGACTCCGCCAGATTTATTAAAACCGCCTGCAGGAGATCCATTTGCAGCACGTTCTGAATACGCAATGAAAATTGACTACGAAAGAAAACCTCCTATGATTGATTTAGGAAATGGACACCTTGTAAAATCTTGGCTTTATGTCGATGGTGCTCCAAAAGTAAAATCTCCTTTTGAGCAGGAAACAGATAACAGAGAAGAGGAGGGGAAATAATGTCGTCTAATGAAAACAAAAAAGAAAAATTAATAGAAATGAAAAATTTAAAAAAATATTTTCCAATGAAAAAAAGACAAGTACTAAAGGCTGTAGAAAATGTTACAATGGACATTTACAAAGGTGAAATCCTAAGTCTTGTAGGAGAATCAGGTTCTGGAAAGACTACACTTGGAAGAACTGTCAGCAGACTTTATACAAAAACAAATGGAGATATTTTATTTAACGGAAAACCTATAGAAGATTATGGAAGAAAAGAATTCACAAAAAAAGTTCAGATGATATTCCAAGATCCGCAGGCTTCCCTTAATCCAAGAATGACTGTTGGAGATATTATTGCTGAAGGGATTGATATTCACAAACTAGCAGCTTCAAAACAGGAAAGAATGGAAAAAGTTTACAGCCTTTTGGAAATTGTTGGACTAAATAGGGAGCATGCAAGCCGTTTCCCACATGAATTTTCTGGAGGGCAAAGACAGAGAATCGGTATTGCAAGAGCATTAGCCGTTGATCCAGAAGTGTTAGTGTGTGATGAGCCAATTTCAGCTCTGGATGTGTCAATTCAGGCACAAGTTGTAAATTTATTAAAGGACTTGCAAAAAGAAAGAAATTTGACTTTACTATTTATCGCACATGATTTGTCAATGGTAAAATATATTTCAGACAGAGTAGCAGTTATGTATCGTGGAAAAGTAGTAGAACTGGGAACTCCAGAAGTTGTTTACAGCGACCCTGTTCATAGCTACACAAAGTCTCTTATTTCCGCTGTACCAATAGCAGATCCTGATTTCAAGAAAACATCAAAAATTGATATGGATGAATCATATTTAAGAAGTCCAATGGGAGATGCTTCTGAAATAGGAATTATCCCTGAAACTCCTGAATTAACTGAATATAAGCCAGGACACTTTGTGGAAACTTCTTTCTTAAAGGAAAAAGGACTTATTTAAAAAATATTTTAATGTTTCAAAATAATTTATTTATAAAAAATCAAAATTTTAGAAAGGAAATATCAGAATTATGAAAAAAAGTTTTTTAGTATTTTGTTTACTTATATCAATGTTTATCATCTCTTGTGGAAAATCTGGCAATGATGGTAAATCAGCAGCATTTAACATTGAAGCTGAACCAACATCTTTAGATCCCCAAGTTTTAACTGATATCAGTGGATTTATGGTTACAAATATGACTTATGAGCCACTTGTAAGGCTAAATGAAAAAAATGAAGTTGTTCCTGCTGGAGCTGAAAGCTGGACTAAATCAGAAGACGGAAAAGTATGGACATTTAAAATCAGACAAGGAATGAAATGGAGCAACGGAGATCCTGTTACAGGAAAAGACTACTTTAACGGAATCAAAAGAGGAATCGATCCTAAAACTCGATCTGAATATTCAATACTTACTTTCTACATTGAAAATGCAGAGAACTTTAATAATGGAACTATAAAAGACTTTGGACAAGTTGGAGTAAAATTAAAAGACGACTATACACTTGAATTTACTTTATCAAAACCTGCACCATTCTTTATAAAAACATTAATTATGCCAGTTTACTTCCCAGTTAATGAAAAAGCATTGGCCACTAATGGCGAAGCGTACGCAACTGAAGCTGATAAATCAATTTATAATGGGCCATTTATAATGGAAGAATGGGAACATAATAGTAAAGTTGTTATGAAGAAAAATCCTAATTACTGGAATGCTCAAAATATAAAATTAGACACTCTTACAGCAACAATTGTAGCAGATCTTGATGCCGCTACAAATTTCTTTGAAAATAAAGAGTTAGATTTAACAAGAATTTCTGTAGAAAAGATGGAAAGTTACAAAGGAAAACCAGAATTACATACAGTTCCTGATGGAAGAGTATACTATTTTGGATTTAATCGTTCAAATCCTGTGTTAAAAAATATAAAAATTAGACAGGCATTATCTCTTGCAATAGATAGAAAACAGCTTGTTGACAGTGTTCTAAACGGAGTTGGACTTCCTGCTTCAGGAGTTGTTGCACTTGGAAACGCTGGAGAAAAAGGTGACTTTAGAAAAGAAGCTGGAGATTTATTTGCACAATTCTCAAACACTACTCCAAAACAGTTGTTTGATGAAGGATTAAAAGAATTAAATATTACTCCTGCACAAGTTAAGTTAAAATTAACTGTTGACGAAAAGGGAACTGGTAAAAAAGAAGCAGAATTTTATCAAGCTCAATGGAAAGAAAAATTAGGAATTGATGTAGAAGTAGAAGTTCTGACTACTAAAGAAAGAATTGCACGTGCAAAAGCTGGAGAATTTGATATAGTAAGATATGGTTGGGGACCTGATTATGCAGATCCTATGACTTACCTTGAAATTTTCCACTCAAAATCAAAAGATCTTAATTTTGCTAAATATTCAAATCCTGAGTATGACAAATTAATTGACTTGGCTAAAGTTAACCAAGATAATAAAACTAGAATGGATGCGATGAAAAAAGCGGAAAAATTACTATCAGACGACTTTACATATTCAGCACTTTACTATCAAGTAGGGGTATATTTAATAAATCCTAACTTAAAAGGTGTTGTTTTACGTTCAGTTGGAGATTCTGTAGACTTTTATAGTGCTTATATCACAAAATAATTTTAATTTACTAATTTAATACGCCAAAAGAAAGGGTGAGTGCAAGTATGAAGAAAATATTACTAATCTTTACAATATTACTGGCTTTCGTTATTTCCTGTGGAAAAGGTGGAGATTCTGAAACATTAAAACTCAACTTAAAAGAAGAAGGGAAATCTTATGATCCACAGCTTGCAAATGATTCAACGGGAGAATTTGTGGATTCACTTATTGCTGAAACATTAACAAGACAGGCAGAAGATGGAAAATCTATTCCTGGTGTGGCAGAAAAATGGGAACACAACGAAAATTCAACAGTGTGGACATTCCACTTGAGAAAAAATGCAAAATGGAGCAATGGTGATCCTATTACGGCAAAAGACTTTAGAGATGGTTGGGTTAGAGCATTAAAACCTGAAACAGCAGGAGAATATGCAGACAAATTATTTTACATAAAAAATGCTGAACAATTTAACGCAGGAAAAATTAAAGATGAAAATCAGCTTGGTATAAAGGTTATCGATGATTACACACTAGAAGTAACATTGAACAATCCTCTTACCTACTTTGATTCGATTGTAAGAATTCAGACTTATGCTCCTCTAAACAAAAAATTCTATGATAAAGTAGGAGAAAAATATATGACATCTCCTGAAACATCAATTTCATCAGGTGTATATATAATAAAATCTTGGACAAGAGATTCAGAAATTGTATTCGAAAAAAATGAAAACTACTGGAATAAAGATAACATCAAATTAAAATCTATAAAGATGTTATTTATAAATGATCCTAATGCCAGCGTAAATGCTTTTAAAAATGGAGAAATTGACTCAACAAACATCTCTATTGAGCAGGCTAAGGAATTTAAGAATGACAAACGTAAACTGCTTACAAAAGATGGTTCTGTCTGGTATATGACATACAACATGAAAAATAAAGTTCTTGCGAACAAAAAAATTAGACAAGCTTTATCACTTGCTGTAGATAGAGAAAAATTGATTACAGATGTACTTGATAATACAGGAGAAGCTGCTTACACTTATACAACAAAAGGTGTTGGAATCAACGGTATTTCAAAAGATTTCTCTGAAGAAGCAGGAAAAATTTTCCCAGCTTACAATCCACAAAAAGCAAAACAATTGCTAGCAGAAGGATTAAAAGAGCTAGGGTTACAAAAATTGCCTGATTTAACAATGATTTTCAATGATTCTGGAAATAATAAGGTTATTTCTGAATATATTCAGGAAAGTTTAAGAACAAATTTAGGAGTAAACCTTAAAATTGAAGGAATGACATTCCAATCAAGACTAGATAAAATGCAACACAGAGATTATGAAATTGCTCTTGCAGGTTACAACGGAGATTATAACGATGCAATCACTTACTTAGATAGATTCCTGACAAAAGATGGAAACAATTTTTCAGATTACTCTAACCCTCGTTACGACGAACTTGTGAAAAAAGTTAAAAGTTCTGGAAATCAGGAAGAAAGAGTTAAGAATATGATTGAAATGGAAAGAATAATTGCAGAAGATATGCCTGTGGGACTACTTTACTATAGACAAAATACAAAATTATTGAATCCAAGAGTTCATAACATTGTATTTAGTCCAATAGGAAAAGATTTCGTTTTGGATAATACTTATATAAAATAATAAATAAAATTGTTTAATTTTGAAATTATTCAATAAATTTAATATAAAATTTTGAAGGAGAAAACTGTTATGAAAAAAATATTAGCTATGTTAATGATGCTGATTTTCGTTATTTCTTGCGGGAAAAGTGGCGGAAATAGCAAAACGTTTACTTTAAATCTGACGGATGAGCCAAAATCTATTGATCCGCAAATTTCAACGGAAATAATGGGAGGAACTGTTGATGATCTTTTAACGGAAGGATTGACTAGAAAAGGGAAAAATGGAACATTTGAGCCAGGACTTGCTAAAAGCTGGGATAAATCGGCTGATGGATTAAAATGGACATTTCATTTAAGAGATAATCTAAAATGGAGCAATGGTGATCCAATTACTGCCCAAGACTTTAAAAATGGATGGCTTCGTGCATTAAAACCTGAAACAGCTTCTGAATACGCATACATGCTTTATCCAATAAAAAATGCAGAAAAATATAATAAAAAAGAAGGAACTGCAGAAGAAGTTGGAATAAAAGTTATCGACGATAAAACTTTGGAAGTAGAACTTGGAACTCCAGTTCCATATTTTGACAGCCTTGTAGCATTCAAAACTTACATGCCATTAAATCAAAAATTCTTTGATGAAACAAAAGATTCATATTTTACAGAATCTGAAAAAACAATATCTTCAGGTGCCTACACAATGGAAAGCTGGACACATGGCTCAGAAATAGTATTCAAAAAAAATCCTAATTACTGGGATGCACCTAATGTAAAAGTTGAAAATATTGTGTACAAAATAATAACTGATAATAATTCAGCATTAAATGCGTTTAATAACAAGGAAGTAGATGTAACTTCAATTACAGCTGAACAAGCAAAAAGATTTAAAGATGATCCAAAAATGGTTTCGAGTAATGATGGATCAGTATGGTATTTGCTATTTAACTTTAACAATAAGACGTTAGCAAATGTAAAAATCAGAAAAGCTCTTCTTATGTCAGTTGACAGAGAAGGTTTAGTAAAAAATGTATTAAATGGATACGGAACAGCGGCAAAAACTCTTGTTCCAAAAGGAATAGGAATAAAAGGATTGAATGATAAAGACTTTACAGAAGGAGTTTCTACTTCAACATTAGCATACAATCCTGCAGAAGCTAAAAAATTATTGGCAGAAGGACTGAAGGAAACAGGAGCAGCAAAATTCCCTAATATGTCAATGCTAATTAATGAAAGTGGAAATAATAAAGTTATTGCAGAATACATTCAAGAACAATTAAGAAAAAACTTAGGTATTGAATTAAATCTGGAAATAATGACTGCTCAGGAAAGATTCTCAAGAATGAAACAAAAAAACTTTGACTTAGTTCTTGCAGGATGGTCTGGAGATTATCCTGACGCAATTACATATTTAGATTTATTTGAATCAACAGGTGGAACTAACTATGGTTCATATAAAAACCCTCAATATGATGCTTTAGTTAAGACTGTCAGAGGAACAGCCGATCAAAATGTCAGAATTCCTGCACTTGTTAAACTTGAAGGAATAATTGCAGAAGATTTACCAGTTGGTGTGCTTTTCCATAGAGAAAAACAATATCTAGTTAATGAAAGAGTTCAAGGTCTTGGATTTGTTGCAATTGGTGGAGAATATTATTTTGGAAATCTATCATTGAAATAAGTTAAATTATGGGGGTAGTATGTTACCCCCCTCTATTTAATAATCTAAATTTTTGAAAAAACATTTAAAATAGGAGGAAATAAATTAATGAAAAAGCTGTTTTTAATATTGACATTGCTAATGTTTGTGCTTTCGTGTGGAAGTAAAAATGGAAGTAATGGAAATACATTTACATTAAATATAGTAACTGAACCATCGTCAATTGATCCGCAAATAACAACAGATGTTCCTGGTGGAACTGTTGATGAATTAATTTTAGAAGGTCTTTTAAGAAAAGACAAGACTGGAAAATCTGTTGCTGGAATTGCTGAAAAATGGGAAAAATCAGAAGACGGACTTGTTTGGACGTTCCATTTAAGAGACGGTGTGAAATGGAGCAACGGAGATCCTGTTACTGCAAAGGACTTTAAAGCTGGATGGCTTCGTGGATTAAATCCTGACACAGCAGGAAGTAATGCAAGTATGTTATTTGTAATAAAAAATGGAGAAAAATACAATTCTAAAAAAGCTTCAGAAAATGAAGTTGGAATAAAAGTTATTGATGATAAAACATTACAAGTAACTTTGGAAGCACCTACTCCATATTTTGATGATTTAGTTACGTTCAAATCATTTATGCCGTTAAACCAAAAATTCTACAACGAAGTAAAGGATAAATACTTTACAGATGCTGAATACACAATTTCAAACGGTCCTTACACTATGGAAAGCTGGACTCACGACTCAGAATTAAAATTCAAAAAAAATCCTAACTACTGGGACGCATCTAATGTAAAAACTGACAATGTCGTATTAAAAATAATCGCTACAGATTCAGCTGTTAATGCTTTTAAAAACAAAGAAGTTGATGTAACTGCTATAACTTTTGAACAAGCAAAAGAATTTGCTGGAAAACCAGAACTTGTAAAAGCTGATGATGGCGGAATTTACTACTTGCTATTCAACACAAAAGAAAATGTATTTAAAAATGCAAAAGTAAGACGTGCAATAACTATGGCAATAAATAGAGATGAACTTATAAACAAAGTTCTTGAAGGCTCTGAAAAAGCGACTAAAGCATTCACTCCAACTGGAATTGGACTAAACGGTATTGCAAAAGATTTCGCACAGGAAGTTACAACTGACCAGCCTAAATTCAATGTTGAAGAAGCTAAAAAATTACTAGCAGAAGGACTTAGAGAAGAAGGATTAACAGAACTTCCAAGATTTGAAATTTTATTTAATGATACAGGAAGCAGAAAAGCTATTGTCGAATACATTCAAGAAAACTTGAGAAATAACTTAGGAGCAAATGTCGAATTGGATGTTGTAACAGGTAAGGAGCGTGTTGAAAGAACTAAAAAACGTGATTATCAAGTTGCTCTTATGAACTGGACTGGAGATTTTCTAGATCCAATCACATATTTAGATTTATTTGAAAGTACAAACGCAAACAACCGTGGAGATTTCAAAAACGCAAGATATGACGAATTAACTAAAATTGTAAAAAGCTCTGCTGATCCAAAAGTAAGAGTTCCAGCAATGCTAGAAATGGAAAAACTTATCTCTGAAGAGCAACCAGTTACAATCTTATTCCAAAAACAAAAACTTTACTTAGTAAATCCAAAAGTTAAAAATTTAGGATTTGTATCAATTGGTGGAGAGTTCTTTATAAGAGATGTTGTAATGAATTAACTTAACGTAAGGGCATCACACTACATGCCCTTACAATTTTGATTTAGTAATTATTTTAATTAAATTAATGACCTATAGATGTATTAAAATTCAACAAATTTAATACTAAACCTCGTTTAAAAATGAAAATTATATCTTAAATTACTTGAAAACATTAGGTTTATATCCTTTATTAGAAAAGTTTATAATAAATTTGTTATTTAAATGGAGATTAGTATAAAGTAAATTAGTGAATATCTTAATAAAAAGGAATATAATTTTATGAAAAATAAATTTATCCTGCTGGACAGAGATGGTGTAATAAATGTAGAAAAATCATATTTATATAAAATCGAAGATTTTGAATACGAAAAAAATGTAATTAAAGGACTTCAGGAATTACGTGATTTAGGCTATAAATTTGCGATTATAACAAATCAAGCGGGAATTGCAAGAGGATATTATACAGAAGATGATTATTTAAAATTACAGGATTTTATTGAAAAAGATTTGTTAAAAAATGGTATAAAAATTGAAAAATCGTACTTTTGTCCGCACCACCCAAATGTTGAGGGTAAATATGGAATTGAGTGCAGTTGTCGAAAACCAAATACGGGAAATTTTGAACTTGCAATAAACGAATTTGATATTGATGTTAAAAATTCTTTTATGATAGGCGATAAGATAACTGATTTGATTCCTGCAGAAAAACTGGGTATTACATCTATTCTAATAAAAACAGGGTACGGCTTGAAAAGTTTAGAAGAACTTAAAGAAACAGGATTAAAGCCTATGGTTGTAAATGATATTCTAGATTTTTCAGAAAAATTGAAAAATAATAAAAAATAAAAAATAATTAAAAAAGGGCATTAATAAAAATAGAATGTCCTTTTGTTTTATTCTATTTAATTAGAAGAAGCTGCCATTTGTGACAGCTTTAAATTTAATTTATGAGTTCCTTCACTTAGAAGTAACGGAACACCTAAATTTAATTTTTAATAAAATAGCTTGATTGAATATAATATTAACATTTTTTTTAAAATTTGTCAAGAAGTTTTTTTTTATTTGGAAAATTAGAAAATTTTAATAAAGTAAAAAATTTGAAATATACCTTGAAATGTGATAAAATAAATAAGTTTATTGAAATATGCTGTAGACATTTTAAGATTAAATTAGTAAATCTAAATGAAATTGAAATAAAATCAGATAGTTCTTTAAATTTAATTTTAAAGTGATTTTACCATGTGTTTTGATAAATATGATTTTAGTAATCAAAAATAAATAGAAAAATAAGAGATGTGTTTTATTATATATTCATTCTTCTCAATGCTAGATTGTCAAAAGCTAGAAAAGTAGAATTTTATAAAATAGTGCAATCTCTAAACTTGGTTTTAAATTAGCTTTATTAAAGCTATCTTTTATTTATTTAGAGAACTGGAAAGAGAAAGCAATGAAAAAAAGATTGGATGTAATCCTTGTGGAGAAAGAATATTTTGAAACACGAGAAAAGGCAAAACGGGAGATAATGGCAGGAAATGTTATTGTAAATGACCAAGTTGTAACAAAGGCTGGAACAATATTTAAAGACAACGGTGAACTGAACATCCGTATAAAAGATAAATTGAAATATGTAAGTCGTGGTGGACTAAAATTGGAAAAAGCCATAAAAACTTGGAATTTGGATTTTAGTGATAAATTGGTGCTTGATATTGGAGCGTCTACAGGTGGATTTTCAGATTGTGCATTGCAAAATGGAGCAAAGCGTGTATATAGTGTTGATGTTGGTAAAAACCAGCTTGATTGGAAACTAAGAAATGACGATAGGATAGTCTCGCTTGAAGAAATGCATATAAAAGACTTGAAGGAAGAAGATATTCAAAATCAAAAGGTTGATTTTATTGTAATAGATGTATCTTTTATTTCCCTAACGAAAGTGATTCCCTATTTCGAGAAGTTTCTTGCTAAAGATGGAAAGGCTGTAATGCTAGTTAAGCCACAATTTGAAGTAGGAAGGGAGAAAATTGGAAGAAATGGTGTTGTGGAAAATGAGGAATATCACGATGAAGCCATAAAAAAAATAATTCACTTTTCAAAAGAATATGGATACGAGCTAATTGGCGTTGAAGATTCTCCAATAAAAGGGGCAAAGGGTAATAAGGAGTTTTTAATGTTGCTAAAATTTCCATAAAAAGTAGTTTTAGTAAAAAAACAGCAAAATACATGTTTAAAATTAAATGCAAAAATTTATTATAAAAATATATTTTTATAATTGTTAAAATACATTATTAGGAGGAAAAATGAAAAAGAACAAAATAATGCAGGCAGTATTAGGACTTATATTGGTAAGCATGCCTTTATTTGCAGCTACCACTATAATAAAAACAACAAGAAATGACAAGGATACAAGTGCCGGATATTCAAAAGACACAACAGAGTTGAACAGAATTGTGGATGTAATAAATATTATTGAAAACAATTATGTTGGAAAGGAAGAAACTCCAAGCAAAAAGGAACTTTATGAAGGAGCTGTTGCAGGAGTTGTAAATAGACTGAAGGATCCTTATTCAGAATACTTGTCTAAAGCTGATTTAGCAGACTTTTCTGAAGATATGGAAGGAGAATATGTTGGGGTTGGAATGAGTATAAGTAAGAAAAAGGGAGAAGCTCTTGAAGTTGTTTCACCATTTATCGGAAGTCCAGCTGAAAAAGTAGGAATAAAAATAAAAGATAGAATTATAAAAGTTGACGGGAAAGATATCTTGCCGCTTACAGCCAATGAAACTGTAAAACTTCTGAAAGGTAAGGAAGGAACAAAAGTTGATGTAGAAGTAGTTAGGGAAGGTAAAAAAGAACCAATGAAATTTACATTGACAAGAGCTAAAATTAAACTGGAAATGGTTGAAAGCAAAATGCTTGAAAATAACATTGGTTACGTGAGTCTTTTAAGATTTGGAAATCACGTTGGAGCAGAAGTTGAAAAAGCAATTAAGGATTTACAATCTAAAGGAATGAAAGGATTAATATTGGATTTACGTTCTAATCCAGGAGGTTCGCTACAAGAAGCACAAGATATTTCTTCACTTTTTGTAAAAGAAGATTTAATTGTTTACTTAAAATATAAAAATGGACAACAGAGAAATTATAACAGAACTTCAAAAAATCTAGGTAATTTCCCATTAATCGTATTAACAAATAAAGCAAGTGCAAGTGCTTCTGAAATTGTTACAGGTGCAATTAAAGATTACAAACGTGGTACAATCATTGGAGAAAAAACATTTGGAAAAGGAATCGTTCAGCAAGTTATACCTTTGAGAACAGAGGATGCCATAAAACTTACTATTGCCCAATACTTTACACCAAAAGGGAACTACATTCATGAAAAGGGAATTGAGCCTGATATAGAAGTAAAAATGGAAGAACTGCTTGCATTAAAAGGGTATGCAAACGACAGTGAACAAGCTAGAAAAAATAGAGAAAAAGAAATAGAAGATATTATTATAAAAGATAAAGGTAAAGAAGAAGCAGCTAAAATTATTTCAGCTGGGGATGTTCAACTAAAAAGAGCAATCGAAGAAATGAATAAAAAAATAAGTGGAACAGGAAAAAGAAAATAACCGTTATCAAAATTAATAAAAGAAATTAAAAATAGGAGAAATATATGTTTTATGTTGTTGGTACGCCAATTGGAAATTTAGAAGACATAACTTTTAGAGCAATAAAAGTTTTGAAGGAAGTTGATTATATTTTTGCAGAAGATACAAGAGTCACTAAAAAACTTCTTTCTCATTATGAAATCGAAAAAACGGTGTACCAATACCATGAACATAATAAACTTCATCAAATTACGAATATTATTAATCTTTTAAAAGATGAAAAAAAAATTGCACTTGTAACAGATGCTGGAACGCCGTGTATTTCAGATCCAGGCTTTGAGTTAGTAAATGAAATTTTAAAAGCAGGAATAAAAGTCGTTGGAATACCAGGAGCTTCATCAATTGTAACAGGTGCAAGCATTTCAGGGCTAGATATGCGAAGAATGGCATATGAAGGCTTTTTACCAAAGAAAAAAGGCAGACAGACACTTTTCAATAAATTAAAGGAAGAAGAGCGGACAATTGTAATTTTGGAATCACCTAACAGAATTTTAAAAACTTTAAAAGATATAAAAGAATATCTGGGAGAACGTTACGTTGTAATTACAAGGGAACTTACCAAAATCTATGAAGAAATAATTCGTGGAAATGTTTCTGAAATTATAGAAAAGTTGGAAGAAAAGCCAATTAAGGGAGAAATTGTTTTATTTATAAGAGCAATAAATGATGATGGTATTTATTTAAAAACCATAAAAACAGAGTAATTTAATAGGGCGTGTCTGAAAATTCTCAAAATGATGAATTTTTAACAAATTTTTTCAAAATCAAAAATAATAAACACTGATTTTATTGTGATTTGTATAATTTATAAAATCAAAAAAACATTAAAAACAACATAGATTTTGAGTTTTCAGACACGCCTAATGTCAATAGAAGTTATAAAATTTTAATTTTTTACTAATGATAGTATGTAATTCAAAATTTATTAAATATTCGCTATTTAAACGGGGAATAGTATAAGACATATTAATTAATAATTACTTTTTCTTATTTTAAGTATTTTAATTAAACTATTTGTTGTAGTTAAATTAAAATTGTCGTGATTTTTTGGAAACAAAAAGTACTGTTTGAGCAAAGCGAGTTTAATTTTTGTTTCCAAAAAATGCTTAGACGAGCGGGGATTGCAAAGGGGATGGCGACTGTTCCCCTTTGCTTTATAAAAAAAGTATAAAAAAGATAGAAAAAAATATTATTAATAAAAATATCTAAAGCAGAAATAAAAAAACAGATGGATAAATGGTTAGAAAAATTTAATAATATTGAGTTTTTATCTTTAATTTTAAAATTAGTCTTAATTTTAGGATTAAAAATAAAAATTTAGATAGAAAATGGAGAAAATGAAAGAATGAATATAAACTGGTATCCAGGGCATATGAAGAAAACAAAGGATTTAATTGTTGAAAATCTTAAGATAATTGATGTTGTTATTGAGATTTTAGATGCAAGGATTCCGATTTCTAGTAAAAATCCAGATATTTCAAAGCTGGCAAATAATAAGAAAAAGATTATTGTTCTGAACAAAGTGGATTTGATTGATAGCAAGGAATTAAAAAGTTGGGAAGATTATTTTTTGAAAAATAATTTTTCTGATTATTTTGTAGCTTTGAGTGTAGAAAAAGGGACTAATTTTAATGAACTACGAAAAATTACAGATAAAATTTATGCTGAGAAATTGGAAAAAATGAAAAAAAAAGGACTTCGTAAAACTGAAGTAAGAGCTATGATTGTTGGGATTCCTAATGTTGGGAAGTCTAAATTCATTAATAAATTTGTGAATAAAAATAAAGCAAGAGTTGGAAATACTCCAGGATTTACACGTGGAAAGCAATGGATAAAAATTGATGAAAAATTGGAACTGCTGGATACACCAGGAGTTTTATGGCCAAAGTTTGAAGATGATGAGGTAGCTTATAATTTAGCGATTACTGGCTCAATAAAGGACAATGTATTACAATTGGAGCATGTTGCAATTAAATTTTTAGATAAATTAAAGGATTTGGGAAAAATTGAAAATCTTGTAAAAGTGTATAATTTGGAAGAATATATAACTAATGAGGAAATTTTGGGATTGGAAAACCATGAGATACTGGAAATTTTAGAAAAACGGCTTGGTGTTTCTAAAAATGATGAACATAATTATGAAATTATTTCGAGAAGGCTTATGAAAGATTATAGAATGGGGAAAATAGGTAAGTTCTTCTTGGAAATCGCTAAAAATTAGCAGATAAGAATTTTTTTATTTAAATTGAAATAGAACTTATATAAAAAAATAATAAGATATAGAATAAAAATGGTTATTTGTGTGAAAATTTATAGTAGCCTAAAAAAATTTCAAGAGAGTAAAAATAAAATTGAAACAAGGCTTTATTATAGAAGGAGAAATATAAAAATGAGAATTGGAATATTTACAGATACATACAGACCTCAAGTAAATGGAGTTGTAAGTTCGATTATGACACTTGAGAAGGAGCTTAGAAAGCTGGGGCATAAAGTATATATTATTACTACGACTGATCCAGATGCACCTCAAGTTGAGCCTAATGTTTTACGAATACCAAGTATGGAATTTAAGCCGTTGCCACAGTATAGACTGGGAATGATTTATTCTTCAAAAATAATAAAAAAGATAAAGAGGCTGGAATTAGATATTATTCATTCACAGACAGAATGGGGTGTAGGAACATTTGCGAGATTTGCTGCAATTAATCTTGAAATACCGCTTGTTCATACGTATCACACGTTATATGAATATTATACACATTATATTTTTGGTTCGAGATTTGTTTCAGCTGGGAAAAAGATTGCAGCTGCGATTAGTAAATTTTATTGTGAAAAATGTAATGGACTGATTGTACCAACAAGGAAAGTTGAAGATATTTTGTATTCTTATGGTGTTGACCAGACAATGAACATTATTCCAACTGGGCTGGAACTGGATAAATTTTATCGTGGAAATTATTCCGATGAAGATTTGGAATTTATGAGAGAAAATTTTGGAATAGAAAAAAGTGATTTTCTTTGTGTGTATATCGGGCGGATTGCCGAAGAAAAAAGTATTGATTTGTTAATTGATATGTTTTCTAAAATTAAGGATGAAAACTTTAAATTTATGATTGTTGGGCGTGGGAGAATTTTGGATGACTTGAAGAAACAAGCTGAGGATCTTGGTATTTCAGATAGAGTTATTTTTACAGGGGAAGTGCCACATGATAAAGTTGCTGCTTATTATCAAATGGGGGATGTATTTCTAAACGCGAGCATATCGGAAACGCAAGGACTTACATTTGTTGAGGCAATGGCTGCTAAAACACCTGTTGTGGCAAGATATGACTTAAATCTGGAAGACTTGCTTGTAAAGAACGAAGCAGGGCTTGTTTACAGAACAGAAGAAGAATTTATTAATTCTATAATGCTTTTAAAAGAAGATAAGGAATTTAGAGAAAAAATTATCGAAAATGCTTTTGTCGCTTCACAAGATTACACAGCACAGAAATTTGGAGAACGAGTAGAAGCAGTTTACAAAAAAACAATAGAGGAGTATGATAGTCGTGAAAGTTTTACTATATTCAGAGGGGAAAAGTTCTTTCAGCAAATCCGGCGTTGGACAAGCCTTAAATCATCAGGTAGAAGCCCTTGGAGCAAATAATATTGAAGTTACCCAGGATCCTGAAGATGATTATGATTTAGCACATATAAATACTGTTGCACTAAAATCTTATGAAGTGTTGAAACAGGCAAAGAAAAAAGGGAAACCTGTAATTTATCACACGCATACAACTTATGAAGATTTTCGTGGAAGTATAAAGGGGAGCTATGTCCTGTCGCCAATTATAAAATTCTGGACAAAGAAATTATACAATGAAGCAGATTATTTGATTTCTCCGTCAGAATATACAAAAAATCTTATAAAATCAAAATATTTAGAAAAAGAAAAAGAAATTAGAGTAATTTCAAACGGTGTAAATATAAATAAATTTAATAAAAATGAAGTTTTAAAAGAAAAATTTTTAAATGAATATAAATCAGTATATGACATAAATAAGCCGTTAATTATAACAGCTGGACTGCCTTTTGAGAGAAAAGGAATAAAAGATTTTGTAAAAGTAGCCCAGGAATGCAGTGATTATCAATTTCTTTGGTTTGGATCGTCAAGCGTAAAGTCAATGCTTCCTGACAAAATACAGAAAATCATTGAAAATCCACCAAAAAATCTAATTTTTCCAGGATATGTCGATAAAGATATTCTAATTGGAGCATTTAGTGCTGCAAAAGCCTTTTTATTTATGACTTACGAAGAAAACGAAGGAATTGTGGTGCTGGAAGCGCTTTCAGCAAAATTACCGCTTGTAGTGAGAGATATTCCTGTATATCAAGATTGGCTGGAAGATGGAAAAACTTGTTTTAAGGCTAGGACTAACGAAGAATTTTGCCAAAAAATAAGGAATATTGTGGAAAACAATGTGGAAAACTTGGATGAAATTACAGAAACTGCCTATAATATTGCTGTAGAGCGGGATTTGTTAAATATAGGCAAAAAATATAAAGAATATTATGAATATATATTGAATCAAAAAAAATAAATAACTTTTCGTAAAAAATCAATAAATTCAAAATAGAAAACCGTTAGAATAAATAAAAATGGTTTTCTTTTTTATTTTGGGTATTTCAATTTACATCTATTAGTCTTTATCTCAATTTGTTTTTTATGTGATTCTCTATTTAATACTAATTCTCTTTTAAAAATAGTAATAAATTTTTATAATAGGATTGTTCAATAGCTAATACTATAGTAAAACTAGTTTAAAACAGAACTCAAAAATTATGACTATTTTACTCAAACCCTAAATTATATAATTTCTATCAGTTCAATTTTAAACGGGTTCGAGTATATTTTCATTAAATAGTGAATGTTTAATAAATTACACTATTTTCTAATGAGAAATTAGTATTATATAAGAAAAATTTTATAATTATTGTGACTTTAAAAAAAATTTTGCTTTACAAAATATTTGAATAGGAGTATAATATTTGTATAGCTAAAAGATATTAGTTAATTTAAAATATAGAGGAGATGATTGAAATGGCTGGAATAGTAAAAAATCAAGGTGGATTAGCTTTTAGTGGGGATAATTATAAAGTGGTGAAGGAAATTTTAGATTCAGGAGAAAAAATTCCTTTGCATAATCATGAAGGAGAAGATGTCGTAATTTCAGTTCTGAAAGGAAAATTGGAAATACATTTGAATGATGATGAAATACATACTTTAGTGCCTGGTGATATCATTGGTTTTGATGGGAAGAATCTTGTTAAGGGTACTGCATTGGAGTATACAGAATTTAATGAAACGCTTATAAAAAAATAATCTTTACAAAATTAAAAAAATATAGTATAATATTTTTATATACAAATTAAAAGATTAATAACTATGAATATTTTACTATATAATAAAAAAATGCATTTTAATATAATAATATGTATGAATTTGTAGAGTTTATTTTAGAATTAATTGAAAAAATTTTATATGTAAGCTCATTTTAAAGTAAATAAATTGAAAAAATGAGATTACATGCTAGAAAGTCGAATAATCTTATTCGGCTTTTTTCTTTAAAAAATATTTATTTTTGGAGGTCTTGGAATGAAAAAAATTAAATTATTGCTAGGAATCTTATTAGTGTTGATTTTAGCAGTATCTTGCGGAAATAAAACTAACGCTGGGAAAAAAAGGGTTATAAAAGTAGGGACAGATGGAGTTTATGCACCATTTTCGTTTAAGGATGAAAGTAGCGGGAAATTGACAGGATATGATGTTGAGGTTATTCAGGAAGTTGGAAAAAGAATAAATGCAGATATTGAGTTTACAACTGTTCCTTGGGATAGCATATTTTTGGGGTTAGAGTCAAAAAGATATGATATTATTGCCAATGAAATTGAAAAAACTAAGGAAAGAGAAGAAAAATATATTTTTTCTGATAAATATTTAGTTTCAGCTGCTCAGATTATTGTAAAAGAGGGAGAGAATAACATAAAAACTTTGAAGGATCTAGAAGGTAAAAGAGTAATTTCAGCAGTTGGAAGCAATTATTCAAAAACTGTTGAGGAGTATAATAAAACAGCTGCTAAAAAGATAGATCTTAATTATTTTGATGGCGGAATTACATTGACATTGGTAGAAATAGCACAAGGAAAAGCGGATGCAACATTGAGTGACAGACTTGTGGTAAGTTACTATAAAAAACAGCAAGGAGATAAAGTTCAGCTGGTAGGGGAGCCTTTGAGTACAACACCAACATTTTTCCTATTTAGAAAAGATAGCGAAGAATTAAGAAATGAAGTGAACAAAGCACTTGCTGAGATGAGAGCTGACGGAACTCTTGCTAAAATATCAGAAAAGTGGTTTGGCGGAGATTATACGAAATAGTTAAAAATTTAATTTTATACTAAACTCGATTTAAATAACGAATTTATTACAAACTTTTTTATAAATGATATAAAACTAATATTTTCAAATAATTAAAATATAATTTTCATTTTTTAAATAAAGTCCAGCATAAATAGTCCGTCGGAGTATTTTTTTGCACTGGCAAAACTGTCTGAGCATAGCGAGTTTCTTGTCAGTGTAGAAAAATGTCGTAGATTAGCCATAGGTTATTGCGTAGCAATCTTGCCGAATATTTTGATTATCAGGATAAACCATTACTGCAAGATAAGGATTTTCGGCAATGAGTAATCCTACGAAAATAAAAAAGGAAAAATATAGTAATATGAAAAAATATTTATTAAACAAAATATCTAAAAAATAATAAAAAATATAAAAATTTTAGGAGGAAAATCATGAAAAATATTTTAAAATTAACAGGAATTTTATTGATAGGACTATTTCTTATCAGTTGTGGAGGGAAACAAGAAAATAGTAAAAGTGGGAGTAGTGAAGGAAAATAAAAAGTGAAAGTTGGAACAGAAGGAGTTTATGCACCATTTACGTTTACTGATGGAAGTGGGAAATTAACTGGATATGATGTGGAAGTTGTTGAAGAAATTGGTAAAAGGGCAAATTTAGATATAGAATTTGTGCCTACGCCTTGGGATAGTATGTTTTTAGGGCTGGAATCGAAAAAATTTGACTTTATTGCAAATGAAATTGCTAAAAATCCTGAAAGAGAGAAAAAATATACTTTCTCTGATGATTATTTAGTATCAGCTGCTCAAATTATTGTTAAAAAAGGAAGAACTGATATTAAGACACTTGAGGACTTAAAAGGTAAAAGGGTTATGACAGGAGTAGGAAGTAATTATAACAAGACTCTGACTGATTTTGACAAAAATAAGGAAATAAATTATGCTTATTTTGACGGAAATGTTTCAATTGCACTAGAAGAAATTGCACAAGGAAAAGCAGACGCTACTTTAAATGACAGATTAACAGTAGGATATTTCACAAAGCAAAGAGGAAATCTTGTAGAAATCGTAGGAGAGCCTGTAACAAAAACACCTGTATACTTCACATTTAGAAAAGATAGCGAAGAATTGAAAAATAAAGTAAATAAAGCACTAGCTGAAATGAAAGCTGACGGAACGCTTGCCAAAATATCAGAAAAATGGTTTGGTGGAGATTATACGAAATAATTTATAAACAGGAGAAAAGTAATGAATAATAATGTACCTTTTTTAAACTGGGGTTTTATGGTAAGAGCGATTCCAGAAATACTGAAAGCATTGCCGATGACTTTGAATATTGCGATTGTTACGATGATATTTTCGCTGATACTTAGTTTTTTTATCGCACTTGTGAGAATAAATAAAATTCCTGTGTTAACAAGACTTGCTACAATTTATGTGTCCTTTATAAGAGGAACACCTCTTTTAGTTCAAATTTACCTTGCCTATTATGGATTGCCTAAAATATTGGATTATATACATTTAAAGTATGGATTTAATATAGATGTGAATAATATTCCTGCGATTATCTTTGTTTACGTGGCATTTATTTTAAATGTATCAGGTTATCTGTCGGAAACATTTAGGGCAGCAATTCAGTCGGTGGATAAAGGGCAAGTTGAAGCTGCATTGTCTATTGGAATGACAAAATGGCAGGCAATGAGAAGAATTGTACTTCCACAGGCGATTATAATAACTTTTCCTAATTTTGGAAATACTTTCATAAGTTTGATAAAGGATTCCTCACTTGCTTTTACAGTTTCAATTGTGGAAATGATGGGAAAAGCAAAAATAATATCGGCTTCGGGGCTGGATATTTTTGAGGCATATATTGTTGTTGCGGGAATTTACTGGGTTGTTTGTATAATTGTGGAAAAAGTAATGGGAATTGTGGAAAAGAAATTGAGAGTAGGTGGACTGTAAAATGATAAAGGTTGAAAATCTAAAATTGTCTTTTGGAAAAAATGAAGTTTTGAAAGGAATAAACTTTAAAATAGAAAAAGGACAGGTAATAAGCATCATAGGACCGAGTGGATCGGGAAAATCAACATTTTTACGAAGCCTTAATTTTCTTGAAACAGCTTCATCTGGAACAATAACTTTTGGAAATGAAACTTTTGACTTAAGTAAAATAAATAAAAAAGATATAAATAGGCTTAGAAAAAATACGACAATGGTTTTTCAGAATTATAATTTGTTCAAAAACAAAACTGCTTTGGAAAATGTAATTGAAGGTCTTTTAATTGTGAAAAAAATGAATAGGAACGAAGCAACAGAAATCGGATTGAAAATGCTTGAAAAAGTGGGGTTAAAAGATAAAGCCGAATTTTATCCAAATCAGCTTTCTGGAGGGCAGCAGCAAAGAGTGGGGATCGCAAGGGCGGTTGCAATGAGTCCAGAGGTAATTTTGCTTGATGAACCAACTTCGGCACTTGATCCTGAACTTATTGGAGAAGTTCTGAAAGTTATAAAAGATATGGTAAAAGAAAATATGACAATGATAATTGTTACCCATGAAATGCAGTTTGCAAGGGAAGTTTCTGATTATATTGTATTTATGGATGATGGAACAATTATAGAAGAAGGAAAGCCAGAAGAAATTTTTATTAATTCGAAAAATCAACGGTTACAAAATTTTCTGAAAAGGTATTCTGAAAGTGAAACTGAGATTTATTCAATATAGAAAGTAAAAAAATTTTTAAAAAACATCAAAAAATAGTGACAAAAAAAATCTCTAAATAAAAATATTTGGAGTTTTTTTTTCACATGTATAATGGACATGAGCTTTCGCTCTACATTTGTAATAACTGATTTATTTAGCTAATATCAGCCTAAGTCTGAGCATAAAGGAGCTACCTTTATACTTCTTAAACTCTATCAAATGATAGTTAAGATATACTGGAATTTCACCAATAACAACAACAAAGCATTCAGAATTTGGTATTCATAATTTAATCTGGTGGATTTATTTTTGCCGTTGTAACTTTAACAATCAATTATAGTGACTTATTCAGTTCACATCAACCACCTAACAGATTTTGATTATTCCTTATAGTTTCTTGAGCTATCACCCTCAAGTCTTTTAAGGTTATTTTCCACAGGAACGTCTATTGAATCTGCCTAATCCAATTAAAGTGCTTTAATCTTCTATCATTACAAATATGCTTATAACTTAATCTTGTGAATGTATACACTCGTTGATTAATGTCGCCACTTTATCAAAAGCCTACATATTCAGTATCCCGAATAATTCAACTCATTTTCCGCTATAACCTCAGCAACTATGCTCTTAGTTTCTTCACTGAGTTATGTCATAAATAAATTATACCTTATAAAACTATTGTTTTCAAGTATTATATTTTAAATTTTAAAAAAATTTTTTATAGTTTTTTAAATAAAAAATATATGTATATACAAAATAATTCTTTACAAATAAAATTTTTTATAGTATAATATTTTTATATACAAATATAAGAGGTAAAAAAATAGAATATATAATAACATTCTTAGAAAGGAAATACAAAAATGGACTTTAATTTTATAATAGAAAATATTCCTAAATATTTAGAAGCAATGAAATTGACTGTGACTATAGGAATTTTTGGAATTATATTTTCAATATTGATTGGAATAGTTTGTGCATTGGTGCTTTATTATAGAGTTCCAGCTGTTAGACAGATTGTGGGAATTTATATTGAGCTTTCGAGAAATACGCCACTTGTAATACAGTTATTCTTTCTGTATTTTGGGCTTCCCAAAATTGGAATTACGTTTAATTCGCATATCTGTGCCGTGATTGGATTATCTTTCCTTGGCGGAAGTTACATGTGTGAGGCATTTCGGAGCGGATTGGAGTCAGTTACGAAAGGGCAACGGGAATCTGGATTAAGTATTGGACTTACAGAATCACAGCTTATAACTAACGTGATATTGCCACAGGCATTTACAGTTTCATTTCCCGCGATAGCGGCAAATATAATATTTCTTTTGAAAGAAACTTCAGTAATAGGGATTTTGGCTTTAATGGAACTGATGTATCTGACACGGGATTTGATAGGGCTTTATTATAAAACAAATGAAAGTCTGTTTATGCTTGTTGCAGCATATTTGATTATTATTTTACCAGTTTCGTTTATTTTAACAGTAATTGAAAGGAGAATAAGATATGCAACTGTCGGGAATTGATGTTATTTTTAAAGGAGTCAATTTGCAAAGACTTATGGGTGGACTTATTGTAACAGGACAAATTGCCCTTGTTTCCATAGTATTTTCAATATTGTTTGGATTAATTCTGGGCATAGTTATGACTTCAAAAAATAAGATTATTTATGGAATATTGAAGTTTTATCTGGAAAGTATGAGAATCATTCCCTTGCTTGTGTGGCTGTTCATAATTTATTTTGGAGTTGCAAAAGGCTTTGATTTGCATATTGACTCAGAAACTACGACAATAATAGTGTTTGTGATATGGGGAACGGCTGAAATGATGGATATTGTGAGGGGAGCTATTATTTCTCTTCCAAAAATTCAAGGAGAAAGTGCAAAGGCTTTGGGGCTTGATACAAGTCAGGTTTATAGATATGTGCTGCTTCCGCAGGCAGTAAGAAGAATTGCACCTGCAGCGGTAAATCTTATAACAAGAATGATTAAGACAACTTCACTTGCGATTTTTATAGAAGTTGCAGAAGTTCTAAAAATAGGACGGCAAATTATAGAATTTTCAAGCAGGAAAAATCCGATGGCACCATTTTGGGTGTATCTGTTCATATTTTTTCTATATTTCATAATTTGTTATCCAATTACATTATTATCAAAAAAAATGGAGAAAAAATGGGCTGTTTAAAAAATAGAGGAAACGGAGGTAAGCAAAATGGCAGATTCGGAAGTTTTATTGGAACTTTCTGATATAAAAAAAGAATATAAAAAAGGCATTCCCGCACTAAAAGGAGTCTCGCTTTCAGTAAATAAAAGCGAGGTTGTAGTAATACTAGGGCCTTCTGGATGCGGGAAAAGTACACTTTTAAGATGTGTAAACGGACTTGAAGAAATACAGTCTGGAGAAATAAAATTACAAGGAAATGCTATTAATAAAGATAAGACAAAATGGCATTTAATACGTCAGAGAATAGGAATGGTGTTTCAAAGTTATGAATTATTTGACCACATGACAGTTATGCAAAATCTTCTGTTAGGACCGCTTAAAGTACAGAAAAGGGATAAAAAGGAAGTTACGGAACAAGCAGAAAAATTGCTCGAAAGAGTAGGGCTTCTGGATAAAAAGAACTCATATCCAAGAGAACTGTCAGGAGGGCAAAAACAAAGAATAGCAATTATAAGATCACTATGTATGAATCCAGAAATAATACTATTTGATGAAGTTACAGCGGCACTTGATCCTGAAATGGTAAGAGAAGTGCTGGATGTAATGCTGGAATTGGCAAAGGAAGGAATGACAATGATAATCGTTACTCATGAAATGGAATTTGCTAAAGCAGTTGCGGATAGGATAGTATTTATGGATTCTGGAGAAATCGTTGAAACAAATTATCCGCTGGAATTTTTTAGAAATCCAAAAACTGAAAGGGCTAAGAAATTCTTAAATATATTTAATTTTGAAAAGAAAGATAAGGTGGAATCAGCTTTGTTGATATAAATAAAAAATTTAGTAAAACAATTTAGTGAATGCTAATTGTTGAAGGGAGAATGAAAGTATGAAAAAATTATTAGGATTTAGAAAATTGAATTTATTGGCACAGATATTGATTGGTGCGCTATTAGGGATTTTGATCGGACAGTTATTTCCGTCATTTGCTAAAGAGTTAAAAATACTGGGAGTGCTGTTTACAAGTTTAGTTCAGATGGTTATTGTACCGCTTGTATTCCCGCTGGTTGTTCTGTCAATAGTTACAATGAAAAATACTAAAAAGTTTGGAAATCTTGCATTTAAGACATTTTTACACTTTTTCTCAATTACAACGTTAGTAATCACGCTTAGCCTTATTTTAGGGAAAGTAACAGGAATTGGTGCAAATATAAAAGCTGGAAGCATTTCCACAGAAGCTATTAAAGATGTTGCTTCTAACATTAATTTGAGCGATTTCTTAACATCAATTGTACCTAAAAATGTATTTACAGCATTTGCAGATGGAAATCTTTTACCAGTTATATTTTTTGCAGTATTTTTGGGAATTGCCTTAATTGCTGTTGGAGATGACAATAAACCTGTTATAACGTTCTTTGAATCTTGGATAAAGGCTATGTATAAGATTGTAGATTATGCCATTGCATTTGCACCTGTGGGAGTGTTTGGGCTGATTGCAAGCAATGTCGCAAAAACTGGACTTGGAGATTTGTATTTATTAGGACAGTTTGTACTGCTTCTTTATGTTGGATACTTGGCAGCTCTATTAGTTGTATTTCCGATTATTGCATACATATTCAAAGTTCCTTATTTAAAATTATTATCAAATATTAAGGATTTGGTATTAATAGCTTTTACAACAGGAGGTTCTGCAGTAGTTTTACCTACACTTCTTGAACGTAGTGAAGAAAATGGAATATCTGAATCAGTTTCAGCTTTTGCTACACCGCTTGGATATTCATTTAATCTTATTGGAGCCTGCATTTATATAAGTTTATCGGTAACATTTATAACAAACTTGTACTCAACTCCGCTTACATGGGGTCAATTAATACCGTTAATATTGTTTTTGACAATAATTACAAAAGGAATTGCAGCAGTCCCATCTGGAGCATTGGTTGTACTGCTTGCAACTGCGGCGCAGCTTAATTTACCTGCAGAAGGCATTGCCCTGATTGTATCAGTTGACTTTTTGGCAAATGCTGGACGTACAGCGGTAAATGTAGTTGGAAACACGCTTGTTCCTGCAATTATTGAAAAAACTGCAGAATATGAAGTTGTGGAAACAGAGGAAGTGTATGCTGGACTTCGAGAAAATGCAGCTGTAGCTGAATAAACTTTAAAAATAAAAATAGAAAGGATGAAAACATGGAAAAAGTATACATAATTCATGAAAATATGGATTGGACAAGGCATCTGACTGCAAGGCTGGATGAATTGTCAGTTCCTTATGAAGAACTGGATTTATCAGAAGGAATATTAAATATAGGAAAAGAGCCTGAAAAAGGCGTGTATTATAATAGAATGAGCGCTTCTTCACATACAAGAGGGCACAGATACGCACCAGAATTAACGGAGCAAGTCTTAACATGGCTGGAAAACAAAGGAACAGAAGCAGTCCGTGTAATTAATGGAACATCTGCAATAAATCTTGAAGTGAGTAAACTGAAACAATACATATTACTGCAAAAGGCAGGGATAAATACTCCAAAAACATTGGGAGCTGTGGGAAAAGAGCAAATCTTAAATGCTGCAAAGGAACTTGACACATATCCTTTTATCATAAAGCATAACAGAGCTGGAAAAGGACTTGGGGTAAGGCTTATAAGAAGTTATGAAGAACTTGACAATTATGTAAATGGAAATGATTTTGAAGATTCTGTTGATGGAATAAGCTTGATTCAGGAATATGTGAAGCCTGTGGATGGACATATCATAAGAGCTGAATTTATAGGTGGAAAATATCTTTATGCCGTAAAAGTTGACTCAAGCGACGGATTTGAACTATGTCCAGCAGATTCGTGCCAGATAAATGATAAATTCTGTCCTGTAGGAGAAGAAGCGGCAGAAAAATCAAAATTTAGAATTATCGAAAGATTGCCAGAAAATCAAATTGAAAAATATGAGAAATTTTTGAAAGAAAACCACATAGATGTGGCGGCAATAGAGTTTATCATAAATGAAAACAACGAAGTTTTTGTTTATGACATAAATACAAATACCAACTACAATGCCGATGCTGAAAAAATAGCTGAGAAATATGCTATGTTGGAACTAGCTAAATATTTAAAAGATGAATTGGAAAAATTAGGATAAGAAATAACAAAAATATTAAATAAACTTGGAGGTAATTATGAAAAAGAATTTTGAAAGGTTTGTAAAAATTATTGCAATCTTAGTTTTAGGGGTATTTGCAATAAGCTGTGGAAAAGGTGGAAAGGGAAGTGCTGAACCAGGATCAATTGAGGCAATAAAAAAAGCAGGAAAAATAAGAATAGGAGTATTTGGAGATAAGCCGCCATTTGGATTTGTTGATGAAAATGGGAAAAATCAGGGTTATGATGTTTATTTGGCAAAAAGACTTGCAAAAGATTTATTAGGTGATGAAAATAAAATAGAATTTATCACATTAGAAGCTGCAAACAGAGTGGAATATTTATTATCAAATAAAGTTGACATTATTCTAGCAAACTTTACAGTAACAGATGAAAGAAAACAAAAAGTTGATTTTGCAAAACCTTATATGAAGGTATCATTAGGGATTGTTTCGCCAGAAGGTGCTCCAATAAAAGATGTGAAGGAGCTGAAAGGTAAAAAATTAATAGTTAACAAAGGAACAACGGCAGAAATTTACTTTACTAAAAATCATCCAGATATAGAATTACTGAAATATGACCAAAACACAGAAACATTTAACGCATTATTAGATAAAAGGGGAGCTGCACTTGCACATGATAATACTCTAGTATTCGCATGGGCAACAGAAAATCCAGGATTTGTTGTGGATATTAAACAGTTAGGGGAACAGGACTACATTGCTCCAGCTGTAAGAAAAGGGAACAAGGAACTGTTAGACTGGCTAAATACTGAAATAGATGCTCTTACTAAGGAAGGATTCTTTGAAAAAGCATATAAAGCAACTCTTGAGCCTGTTTACGGAAATAAAGTTGATCCAAAAACAGTAATTATCGAAAATAAATAGACTAATTAAATAATAAATTTATAAAAATAAAAAAGTAAACTGCTTCAGAATATTGAGGCAGTTTTATTTATGTTATAAAATTTTATTTACTGGAATTATGCTCTAAGATTGTGTTTTTCTATATTTCCTAGCAATTATCAGTAAAATTGCACAAGTTAGAAATAATATCAAAAATTCCATAATTATCAAATTTTGTCTAAAAATAAAAATTGCTGCAAATGAAATAGTTAAAATTCCTAAAATTTTTGAAAAAACCTTTCTGTTTAGACGTTTTTCTTTGTCCAGATAATACCATTTGCGAATAACATTAAGTAAAAGCCTGTATATCCAAAAATGTAAAAAAGTGCCAAAAAAGTTTTATTCGGTTCTTGCCCAACTAAATTCCAAGAGGAAATTATAATTCCTAAACTAATTAGCAGGAAAAAATGTGAATACATCAGCACCAATCCACGTGTTACCAGATGATGGTTTATCATTTTGTTTATCAAGATTGTATATGTTCCAAATAGTGAAAATATTGCAATTAAAGCGATAAATGGATAAATTGTAAAATGCTTTATATCAAAATATTTTGCAATCCCGACAATCATTTCTCCAAAGAACAAAATTGTCAATAATTCAAATCGTTCTTTTAAATGTCCAAACTTAGCAACATTGTTGTCAAATTCAATTTTGTAAATTACAGGAAGAAAAACTCCTGAAAAGTTTGCAATTATAAGAAGTATTGTTCCAATATAAAAATTTACGAACAGACTGATTATAAGCAATGAACTAACGATTAAAAGAATATTTCTCTCATTAACAGCTTCTTTTTCGCCAAATCCTTTTTTCATTGCTTGACAGTGATACGAAAATGCTACAGTCAAAGCCATAATTAACATTGAAATTGTAAAAGGATAGTAGGCTTGACTCGAATCTGCTAAAAAAGAATTAGACAAATAAATCGCTGTCGTCATATTTACACACATAGTCATAATTTCACGAAAGTTAAACGTCCCAAATCTATTCAAATAGTTTGTCATATACAACCATTCTTGTAAGACAACGAGCGATGCTAATACAAAATTAAAAAATGTCCAAGGCTCAATCACTCCGTGATGAGGATGATGAATAATTCCTGATATTTTCGAAATAGCATAAACAAATATCAAATCATAAAAAAGTTAGATATTTTCAACTTTTCTTTCCTTCATTAAACTCATTTTTTCATCTCCTTGCTTTAATTTTTTTGACTTTTGAAATTTCCTGTTCAGTTAAAATATTTAATCTTGAGTAATAAGTCCCAAAGATTTTTCCATTTCAATTGTTCTGTCAACATCTTTTTTGTAAGTAATACCTAACTTATAGTAATGGTTTTCTTTCATTTTCAAAAAACTCCATCCGTATTCTTTTTTCTCAATTACTAGATACTGTCCTTTATCATTGGATAAAGTTGCCTTTATTTTGGGTTCTTCTACATTATCTGTCCTCTTGTAATCCCACAAAATCTCAAAATAATTTGTAGAATCCCAAATCCATTTTTTCACATCTTCTGTATTTTCAAGCTTTTTCCCATTTACATAAAGTTCTTTGCTATTTGAAATAATTTTCCTAATTTCTTTTAAATCCCTAACATAACTTGGCAACTGAAATATATTTATATTAATTAGAGTTATTACAATTAAACAAACTGATACACAGCTCATCTTTAAATAAAAAATTTTCTTTTTTAACTTCTCTTTTCGCAAAGTTTCCTCAAAATCTCCAGTTTCTTCATCTTCTTTTTCATAATCATTTACAAAATCCTTTTTCGTTTCCAAATAAAACTTCAAAATTCCAAAAATAATTATTAACCAAATAGATATAATATTTTTATTAATTTTCAAAAATCCTATTATAATTGGAATAATCACATACATTAAGCTATTCATTAAAATAAACAGTCGTCTTTTTCTCTTTTCCTTTTCAATTTTCTGCTCATCGTAAACATACATATTCTTTAACCTCTTAACATTAAAAATCGTCTTTTAAGCATTTTACAATATTAACAAAATTTTTTCAAATTAATTGATAAAAAACTTTTTTTATGGTATAATTATTTTGTAAAAAGCAATCATGTGTATATTAAAAATTTGACGACAGAAGCCAGTTTGATTTAAGCTGGCTTTTTGTATTATAATTTGATATAATTATTTGGGTTTTCGTCAAAAACCTTAATATACCATGATTGGGGGTGAAACTGTCATGGAGCGTGATATAATTTATATCATAATTCAAATTGTAGTTGTCTACTATTTTTTAAGTAGAGGATAACACCCCAAAAATGAAAAAATACTTTTCCCCTGCAGATATTATTTGCAGGTTTTTTTTGCAAAATTTTTTCATTATGTTGTTGTAAAATTTGATTCAAAATGTTATCATGAAATAAAGAAATTATTGAAAATTAATTATATAAATTAAATAAAGGAGAGAGTTCTTATGTTATATCCAATGAAGTTTAAAAAATTTTTTGTGGAAAAAGTATGGGGTGGACGTGAATTTGAAACAAAATTAGGAATGAAATTGCCTGAAGGCAAAAAAATTGGAGAATCTTGGGAAGTATCGGCACATCCGCATGGAATGGGTATTGTGGAAAATGGTGCTTTGGCTGGACAAAGACTGGATGATATTTACAAGGAATATAAAGGAGAACTTGCTGGAAAAAAGGTTTATGAAAAATATCCAAATAAATTTCCGCTTCTTATAAAATATCTGGACGTAAACGATAGACTTTCTATCCAGGTGCATCCAAGTGATGAAGTTGCCCTAAAAAAACACAATGAATTTGGGAAAAGTGAATCTTGGTATATAATGGAGGCAAGTGATGATGCAACTTTAATTATGGGAATGAAGCCTGGTATCACAAAAGAAAAATTCTTGGAAAAAGTAGAAAAAAATGATTTTGATGGATTATTTGAAGAAAAAACTGTTAAAAAAGGTGATTTTATTGATATTACACCGGGAACAGTTCACGCCTCATTAAAAGGAAGCGTACTTTTTGCAGAAGTTCAGCAAAACTCAGATGTAACTTATAGAATTTATGATTTTGACAGAATTGATAAAAATGGGAAAAAAAGAGAACTACACTTACAGGATTCTGCTGATGTAATTGATTTTGGAAAAGAAGTGGAAATTAAAAATACTGATTTTGATGATTCTGAAAATGGGAAAGATATTTTGAGAAAACATATTATAAAAAAAGAATATTACTCAATTGATAAATTAAAATTTTCTGATTCTTTTGAAGATGTGAACAATGAAAACATGACAATTTATTCAATATTGGAAGGAGAAGGAAAAATTGTATGGGGAGAAAACGAAGAGCTTTCAATTAAAAAAGGAGAAACAGTTTTAATCCCTGTTGGAATTAATATAAAAACTATTGGAAGCTTTGAAATTTTAAGGACTGTAATTTAAGTAGATGAAGGCAAGAATTCTAGTTTACTTTTTAGGTAAAATTGGATGATTTGCCTTGTTTTTTTAGTTGGAATATGATATTCTAATGTTATACTAATATTGTTTTATAGTTAAATAATATATAATGTTTTGAAAATATATATTAAATTTTTATTTTAGTATATTTTAGTTAATAATTGTTTTTCTATTTATATTTATAATTCATTTTAACGTAAGGGCATCGACATCATGCCCTCTTTCATAATAACAGTTATTTGAATACTTAACTGGCTACCTCTTAGAGCTAATGGCGAAAAGTTCTATGAACTACCCTTCTTGACGTAAAATTTTCTTATAAAAGAAAAATAGAACTCATTTTTAAATATAGGTTATTTTAATATGAATAAGTATATATAATTTTAAATAATTTATAAAAGTTTAAACAACTATTTTTCTTCTGACGAAATTTTGCTTAATATTTTTTACTAAACTATTTGTTTATTAAATTAAAAATGCCTAAACGAGCTGGGATTAAAAAGGTATGGTGGTTATTTCCGTTTGCCCTAAAAAAGTATAAAGAAATATAAGAAAAATATTTATTAATAAAAAAATTTATAGAGTTTTTGAAAAAATAATTGAAAGAATAGGAATTAAGAAAAGTGAAAAAAAAGATTTTGTTAATTGGAATAATGCTTGGAATTTCATCTTGTGGAATTGTTGGCGGAGTTGGAAGTGTAGTTGGAGGAACTATAAAAGCTGCAGGTGGGATTACTGGAGCGGTTATTGGGACAACTGGTAAATTGATTGGAGGTATTATTGGTGGAAAAGATGGAGAAATAAAGGCCAAAAATACAAAATATAAATTTTCAGATGCAGAAGTTGAAATAACAGGCAATAAGACTATTGTTACAGGGATTTTAACACATAATGGAGTAACAAAGAGAAATTTAACTATTGAGATTCCATGTTTTGATGAAAATGGAGCAAAAATTGGAGATGCAGTTGACAATATAAGTTCGCTTGGAAAAGATGAAAAATGGGAATTTCAGGCAGTTCTTAATACAAATGAGACAAAGACTTGCAAGTTGAAGGATACTTATGTTTATGAAGGAAGTATAAATACAACTATTGAAAATAATGATGGTTCTGAAAATATAAATAATATTGATAAAGAACAAAAATAAGAATTGGAGGAAACGAATGATGACAGGAATTATTGGAGCTGTAATTGAAGAGGCTGAGGCAATAAAAAAGGAAATTAAGGATATTAAAGAAAATATTATAAACGGAATATCGTTTTTTACTGGGAAATTTAATGATAAAGATGTTGTTTTTGTACAGTCTGGAATTGGGAAGGTAAATGCTGCGATTACTGCTACTTTATTAATTGAGAAATTTGGTGTAGATGAGGTAATTTTTTCAGGAGTTGCAGGATCGTTGGATGAAAGACTGAAAGTTGGAGATGTTGTTATTGGGCGAGATGTTGTTCAACATGATGTTGATGCTACAGCATTTGGTTATAAAATGGGACAGATTCCTCAAATGAAGGAGTGGGCATTTGAGTCAGATAAGGAACTTATTGAAAAAACTGGAAATATAACTGATTTTGAACATCAGATATTACTTGGAAGGATTTTGACTGGGGATCAGTTTGTGAGTCAAAAAAAAATAAAAATTCAGCTTGGAAAGGATTTTGAGGCACTTTGTGTGGATATGGAAAGTGGAGCTGTAGCTCAGGTTTGCACAAGATTAGGTGTAAAATTTTTGATAATCCGTTCAATTTCAGATTCGATTACAGATGATTCCGGAATGGAATACACAAGTTTTGTAAAACTTGCAGCGGAAAATTCTAAAAAAATATTAAAAGAGATTGTTTAATAAAATAAAAAGTTGAAAGAAGGGAGAAAAAATGAGTTTTCGGTTAAATCCGTTTAAAGTAATGAGAGCAGTTGGAATTGTTGCAGTTGTTACTTATGGTATAGTGCTTGCAACAGGCTATAAAAAGTCAAAAGAAACTACGACTGAAAGCGTTACAAAAGAGATGAAAATTAGAAATAAGGATTTTTACAATTCTAAAGACTATAAAAACAATTTGACTTTACCAAATCAGGTTGTGGAAAATAATAATGAAACAGTCACAAAAGAGCTTGAGCAGGCAAAAAGCTCACAGCCAATTAATTTACAGCAAGATCAAATAGCAATTAATCCAAAAAACGTTTCATCACAATCACAAACAAATGTAAAAATAACTAATGATGCCAAAAAGAAACAGGAAGAAACAAAACTGGAAGTTAAAAAATTAGAGCAGAAAAAACAGGAAGAGGCAAAAATTGCTGAGCAGAAACGTCAGGAAGAAGCAAAAATAGAAGTTCGTCAAGCTGAAATAAGAAAACAGCAGCAGGAGGCAGCTAGAAAGGAACAGGCAAGAGTAGAAGCGGTAAAACAGCATGCTAAAGAAGAGGCAGCAAGAAAAGCAAGGGAAGAAGCCAAAAAAAATCAGATAAAAAGCGGATCTAAAAAGTACATTCAGGTAGCTTCGGTAACTTCGGAATCTTCAGCAAGAGAAATAGCTAAGAAGCTAGGTGGAAATTTCTATTATAAAAAAACTTCAGTAAATGGAAGAACAGTTTATGTAGTGATGTCAAATATGACAGACAACCCGAATACTTTAAAAACTATGGAAAATCAAGCTAAGAAAGCAGGAAGTGGCTATATGATCCGTTCTGTTGGGAAATAATAGCTAAAAAATTTAAGAACAGGAATAAAATAAAAATATATGAAAAAAAATTATAAAGGAAACATTTCTCCAAAAGAAATCGTAAATGAAATAAAACTATCTAAAAATATTATTTTAACAGCGCATATTAATCCCGATGGAGATGCATTAGGCTCGCTTTTGGCATTTTATTTTATGATAGATGATTTTTGCAAAAAAAATAATATGAAAAAAATGATAAAAATCGTTGTTGATGATAAGTTGCCTAAGTATATGCGACATTTTGAAGATACAGAATTGATTTGGAGTTATGAAAAATTTGGTGAGAAATTTAAGCATAATTTTCAAAATGATGAAAAATTTGACTTGTTTATAAGTTTAGATTGTGCAAATAAGGAAAGATATGGAAAGGCTATAGAAATAAAAAAACTTAGTAAAAAATCTATAAATATCGATCATCACATTAGCAATACTGAACATGCAGATTTTAATTATGTGGAAGACATTTGCAGTACAGGGGAGCTTTTGTATCAGTTTTTAGAGATTTTTGAGATTGAGCTGAGAGAGAAAATCGCTAAATATATGTATCTTGGAATAATTAATGATACTGGTAACTTTAGGCATGACAATGTCACAGAACATACTTTTTTTGTATGTTCCAAGTTGATTGGAGCAGGTGTTAATAATCACAAGATTGCTAATATTATTTTTGAAGTTAGTGAAAAAAAAGTTGGATTTATTGGTGAGCTTTATAAAAATAAAAAAATTAATGAGTATTATAAGTTCATAAGCTACTATTTGACACAGGAAAAAATGAAAAAGCTAAGTATTGAAAAAGATGATACAGATGGTGCGGCAGAAATGCTTTTAAAGATTGAAGGAATGGAACTTTCACTATTTGTAAGAGAAGATGTTGATGGTTCATTAAAAGGAAGTTTTCGTGCAAATGATAAATATAACGTAAATAAAATAGCTTCAATTTTTGGTGGTGGAGGACATATAAAAGCCGCTGGTTTCAAGACAAATTTATCTTTTGAGGAAATTTTGGAAAAAACATATCAAGAACTTGAAAAATAAATTTAAATAAAAATCTTTATTTAAGAAAGGAGAATTTTATGTATGATTTTAATATGTTTAATTATCTTAAAATAAAGGGATTTTCAAATGCTCAGCTTGCGGAAAATTTTCAGCAAATTGAAAAGGCAAATCAAAATATTAATGAAATTCTTGACAGTAATCCAAATGCTGTTCTAAAAAAAATAAAATATACTTATCTGGATGAGGAAAAAACAGATTTGCAATTCGATATTAAAATAGAGGTAGTGAATAATTAATGGAAAAGAAAATACGAAAAATAATAATAATTTTATGTTTTGGAATGTTAATAAGTTGTTCATCAGTTGGAAAAAGAGTTGTACCAGATTCGGCAGTTGTATCGAGGGATACTGTTGTTAGCAATAGCATTGAAGAGGTAAAGAAAAAATTTAATGAGGCAGTTGGAGCTCAGCATGTTGGATTGTATAAAAAAGGATTTAGAAATTGGAAGGTTATTTTATATGGTTCACAAGCATATTACCAAGTAATCGTTGCAGAAGATGGCAAAATTGTTTCAAGTGAAAGACTTGAATATAAATAAAATAAAAAAGGGAGTTTTTATATATTCTCCCTAAGTTTTTAATCTAAAATTATATTTATTCATTATCTTCAATTTTATTTTTGGAATTTTCTAAATCGTCAAAAACATTGATAAGACTATCAGAATCAACATCATAATACATACTGTCATTATAATAATCATCAGTCTTGAAATTTGCAAAGCTTTTAATTTCATCAATTTCTTCATTCTGAATATTGTCTTCTTCGGAAATATCATCTGAAATACTTTGAGAAACGTCAATATTGTGAGCTTCGTTAATAGCGGCTCCATCTATTTCTCCACCTGCGATCTCATTTTCTATAGAATCGGGAATATTGATCGTTACGTCACTAGAAATCATTTTTTCACTTTCTGAAACAGTTTCTTCAGATTCTAGCTGTTCATCAGTATCATTATTAAGTTGGAAAAGATTATCAAAAAATATAAAGAAGTCGTTAATTGCAGAACTTTCTTTTTCAGTTTTTAACATAAGAATAGTTCCTTCGAGTAGAGCTATCAGAAGTCTTGCCGTTGTTTCTGGAACGATATCATCGTATTTTTCAGGAAAAGAATATTTTAAAGTAGTTATAAAAAAAGAAAATCTAAGTTCTATTTTTTTATAGGATTTTACAAGTTCTTCACGTATATTATTTTTTAAATCTGCTAGCTCTAAAGCTAAATTTCCAAGCGGGCTTCCACCATGAAACTTGTTATTTACAATATTTTCAAAATATTTTTCAAAAAAATAGTGAAATTTATGGATTGATAAGTCATCTACATTGCTGTTAAAGAAGTTTATAAGATTTTCAGTATGATACTTTATAACAGCAATAAGCAATTCTTCCTTGCTAGAAAAAAACTTGTAAAAAATATCGTTAGGCATTTCACAAGCCTTAAAAATATCCGTTAATTCGGTGTTTTTATAGCCTTTATAATAAAAAAGTTTTGCACTTTGCTGTATTATAAAATTTTTATTATATTCTTTAGTCATTTAAATTTACCTCTTTATAGTATTTTAGATATATTTTATAATTTAATTTGAGGATTGTCAACAAAAAATAATTAAAAAATAAATAAAAGGATGTGATTTTATGAAGTACAATTTTGATGAAATTATTGATAGAAAGAATAATCATTCTGTGAAATATAAGGAACTTATGAGAAAATTTGGAGTGGATGATGTAATTCCGCTTTGGATAGCAGATATGGATTTTAGGACAGCACAGCCTATAATTGACGCTCTTGAAAAAAAAGTTCAGCACGGAATTTTTGGTTATGTTTACCGTCCAGATGAATATTTTGAGTCGTTTATAAACTGGCAGAAAAGAAGATTTGGATGGGAACCAAAAAAAGAACTGCTTAGTTTTAGTATTGGAATTGTACCAAGCCTTGGGGCATTAGTTCAGATTTTTTCTGAAAAAGGTGATAAAATATTAATTCAGACACCTGTTTATTCAGAATTTTATGATATTAATGAAGACAATGCAAGAGTTGTCATTGAAAACAGGTTTATTGAAAAAAACGGAGAATATTCACTTGATTTAGAAGATTTGGAAAATAAATTAAAGGAAAATCCCAAATTATTTATTTTGTGCAATCCTCACAATCCCCTAGGGCACGTATGGACTCGTGATGAACTGGAAGCAATTGGAAATTTATGCATAAAATATAAAGTTCCTGTAATTTCCGATGAAATTCATGCTGATTTGACATTGTGGGACAATAAACATATTCCGATGGCAAGCGTTTCAGAAGAAATTAGACAAAATACAATAACTTGCACTTCGACTGGAAAAGCTTTTAATCTTGCAGGACTTCAAAGTGCAACAATTATTTTCAATAATTTAGATGTAAAATCAAAATTTGACAGATTCTGGAAAGATCTGGAAGTTCATAGAAACAATCCTTTTAACTTGGTTGCCACAATTGCTGCATATTCTGACGGTGGTGAAGAATATTTGAAGCAGTTAAAGGAATATCTGGAAAACAATATTTTATTTTTAAATAGTTTTTTCAAGGAATATATTCCAGAAATTACCCCAAACATTCCACAGGCAACATATCTAGTATGGCTAGACTGTCGAAAATTATGTAAAAAATTTGGATTTAATCAAGAACAGCTGGAAAAATTTATGCTTACAAAAGCAAAACTTGGACTAAATGAAGGACGTGTCTATCAGAAGGGGCTAGAAGGATTTATGAGGCTGAATGCCGCTTGTCCTAGAGCAGTTTTGGAAAAGGCTCTTAATCAGTTGAAAGATGCTATTTTAAAGGAAAAATAAGAAATTTACCTTTCAATATTGTTTATACAAAAACTTACAAAAAAATAATATAATTAAAAGAAATTATTAAATTATTTCTATTTATCAGCTTGTATAATGAAAATGTATGGTTATGACAGTATAAATATTAAATTGCTTAAAATATAACTTGAACCCCCTTCAAAATAGAACTGATAAATCAAATAATCTCGGGGTCTGGGTAGAATCATAATTTTTGAGTTCGGTTTTAAAGTAATTTTTACTATAGATTAGAGGAGGTGCAATTTTATGGAAAATATTAAGGAAATTTATTTTGCTGGAGGATGTTTCTGGGGAGTAGAAAAATTTTTCAAGATGGCTCCGGGTGTTGTTGAAACAACAGTAGGATATGCCAATGGACAGACTCTTGATACAAGCTATGAAATTTTGAAAATGACAGATCATGCAGAAACGGTGCATATAAAATATGATAATAATATAATTTCCTTAAATAAACTTCTGGACTATTATTTTTCGATAATCGATCCTACAAGCATTAACAGACAGGGGCTTGATGAAGGTCGTCAATACCGAACTGGAATTTATTATGTTGATAAGAAGGATCTAGAAACAATAAAATCAAAAGTAGACAGCGAACAGAATAAATATTCAAGAGAAATACAGGTGGAAGTAAGACCATTGAAACATTATATTTTAGCTGAGGATTACCATCAGAGTTATTTAGATAATAATCCTGGAGGCTATTGCCACATTGATCTGGAAAGTGCGATAAAAATTTTTGGAAAGAAATAAAAAAATTAACATATCAAGTCGAGGAAACTCGGCTTTTTTTGTTAAAAAAATTTTTTAGAAATTGCTATTGACTTTAAAAAAATGTGGGGTATACTATTGTTAGCAAAAAGAAAACAGTATATACAATTTAATAACATTTTTTTAGGAGGGACAATTATGTCAAAATTAGATGAAATCACAAGAGAATCTTGGATTTTGGGGACATTTCCTGAATGGGGAACTTGGTTAAATGAGGAAATAGCTGAAACAGTAGTAAAACCAAAAACTGTAGCAATGTGGTGGCTTGGAAACATGGGACTTTGGATAAAAACAGAAGGAAATGCGAATATTGCAATGGACATCTGGGTAGCAACAGGTAAAAGAAGTCAAAAAAATAAATTAATGAAACCTAAACATCAACATCAAAGAGCAGTTGGATGTGTAGCTTTACAGCCGAATTTAAGACTTACGCCTTGTGTTATAGATCCTTTTGCAATAGAAGGTCTTGATGCATTGCTTGCAACACATTCACATAGTGATCATATAGATGTAAATGTTGCAGCGGCAGTTGTAAAAAATTGTCCAGAAGCAAAATTCGTAGGACCAAAAACATGTATTGAAATTTGGAGAAAATGGGGAGTGCCTGAAGATAGGCTGGTACAAGTAAAACCAGGAGATGAAATTACAATAAAAGATGCAAAAATAAAAGCATTGGAATCATTTGACAGAACTATGCTTTTAACAGTTGCTGAAGATGTAACATTAAAAGGAAATTTACCGCCTGATATGGATGAAATGGCAGTAAACTATTTAGTTGAAACAACAGGTGGAAATATTTACAATGCAGGAGATTCACACCATTCAAACTATTTTGTAAAACATGGAAATGAAAATAAAGTAGACGTGGCATTTGTAGGATATGGAGATAATCCAAGAGGAATGACAGATAAATTAACTTCTTCAGATGTGCTAAGAGTAGCTGAAGAATTGAGAACACAAGTTGTTATACCGCTTCATCATGATATTTGGTCTAACTTTATGGCAGATCCGAAAGAAATAACATTATTGTGGAATTATAGAAAAGATAGAATGAAGTATGAATTTAAACCATATATATGGCAGCCTGGAGGGAAATTTGTATTCCCTGATAACAAAGATGATATGGAATATATGTACAGAAGAGGATTTGAAGACGCATTTACAATAGAACCTGATTTGCCATTTAAATCATTCTTATAATAATGCTATAAAAATCATATCACACAAAAACTAATATTTAAATATAGAAATTACAGTTTAGAAGGAGAAGAAAATCATGGAGTTCTTAATGTTAATTGGAAAGTGGTTTGCACAAAATATTTTGACAAAGCCTGAGTTTTTTGTAGGTTTGTTAGTTTTCTTCGGATACTTGTTCATGGGGAAAAAAATCTATGAAGCAGTCGGAGGATTTATTAAAGCGACAGTTGGATATATGATATTAAATGTAGGGGCTAAAGGGCTAGTTGTAACTTTTAGACCTATACTGGAAGCACTGGGAAAAGAATTCCAGCTAAAAGCGGCGGTTATTGATCCATATTTTGGGTTACAGGCAGTGGAAGCTGCGCTAAAAACAATAGGGCAGACAACAGCTTCGGTTATGACAGCTTTATTAATAGGATTTATTTTAAATATATTACTGGTATTATTTAGAAAAATAACTAAAATTAGAACATTGTTCATAACAGGGCATATTATGCAGCAGCAAGCACAAACAGCTACTTGGATGTTATTCTTTTTATTCCCGCAGTTCAGAAATGTTACGGGAGTAGTGTTAATCGGTATATTTGTTGGAATTTACTGGGCTGTAGGATCTAACTTGTCAGTAGAGCCTACTCAAAGATTGACTGAAAATGCAGGATTTGCGATAGGGCATCAGCAAATGTTCGCAGTATGGGTAGCTGATAAATTGGCGCCAAAATTGGGAAATCCTAAAAAACGTTTAGATGATCTGAAATTGCCAAATTGGCTTTCAATGCTGCATGACGATATTATTTCAACAGGGTTAATAATGATGATATTCTTTGGCGGAATAATGCTAGTTTTAGGACCTAACCATTTTACATCTATAAAAGGTGGAGATATAGTAAGCGCATACGATCCTAAAAAACTGTGGTTCGGAACTTACGTCATATCGACAACATTGTCATTTGCAGTTTATTTAACAATATTGAAAACAGGTGTTAGAATGTTCGTGTCAGAACTTACAGTGTCATTCCAGGGAATCTCAAATAAAATTTTACCAGGATCATTCCCAGCGGTTGACTGTGCGGCAACATACGGATTTGGATCGCCAAGTGCAGTATTGTTTGGATTTTTAGTAGGAACAGTAGCTCAATTTATTTCAATAGCGCTGTTACTGATATTTAAATCTCCAATATTTATTATAACAGGATTCGTTCCAGTATTCTTTGACAATGCGACAATCGCAGTATTTGCAGATAAACGTGGCGGTGCAAGGGCGGCATTTATTTTATCAGCATTATCAGGAGTATTCCAAGTATTCTTAGGAGCGGCGGCAGTAATATTGTTTGGATTATCTGATTTTGGAGGATGGCATGGAAATATAGATCAAAGCACGCTGTGGCTTGGACAAGGATTTATAATGAAATATTTAGGAATAATAGGATACGTGCTAGTAATTGTTACAATGCTAATAATTCCTCAAATTCAATATGCTAAATCTAAAAATAAAGAGCAGTATTATGAAGGAACTGTAGATTTGGAAGAAAATTAAGAATTTTAATAAAAAAATAAAGAAAGAAGTGATCATAAATGATTAAAGTATTAGCAGTTTGCGGAAGCGGAATGGGAACAAGCATGATTATGAAGTTAAAAGTTGGAAAAGTATTGCAAAAATTAGGAGTACAGGCAGATGTAAATTCATGCAGTCTAGGAGAAGCTAAATCAGGACTTTCAAATTATGACTTAGTTATTGCTTCAACTCATATTGCGCCTGAATTAAAAGGTGGACCAAATACAAAAATAGTTGGACTTTTAAATTTACTTGATGAAAAAGAGCTTGAAAGTAAATTGACAGAAGCTGGAATAGCTTAAAAGATAAAAGTTGGAAGGAGATTTTTTTATGAATTTGCTGGATTCTTTGAAAGAAAATAATTCTGTTGTGTTACAGCAGGAGGCAAATAATTGGGAAGAAGCAATAAAAGTGTGTATGAAACCTCTTTTGGAAAGCAATTCGATAGAGGAAAAATACATAGAAAATATAATAAAAAGAACAAAGGAGTTAGGTCCTTTCTACATTTTGGCTCCAGGATTGGCAATGCCACATGAACGTCCTGAAATGGGAGTTAATAAAAATTCTTTCAGTCTTGTTACGTTGAAAAAGCCAGTATCATTTCCAGACGGACAGGAAGTGGACATATTAATTGGACTGGCGGCTGAAAATGATGAAGTTCATGCAGGAGAAGCAATACCTCAAATTGTAATGCTTTTTGATGATGAAGATGTTTTTGAAAAAATAAGAGAGGCTAAAACATCAGAAGATATTTATAACTTGATAGAAGAAAAAGCATAAAATATAAAAACCACTTTAAATTGCTCAAACTCTTTCTTAAATAATTTTTTAAAGAGTTTGAGTATATTTTAAAAAATGCATAAATATGAAATGGAGGAAGAGTGATGGCAAAACCATTATTACAAGTTGCACTTGATCATTCGGATTTGAAAGGTGCGATAAAAGCAGCAGTATCAGTTGGGGAAGAAGTTGATGTTATAGAGGCTGGAACAGTTTGTCTGTTGCAAGTTGGAAGTGAACTAGTTGAAGTTTTGAGAAATTTATTTCCTGATAAAATAATAGTGGCAGATACAAAATGTGCAGACGCAGGGGGAACAGTTGCTAAAAATAATGCAGTTCGTGGAGCAGACTGGATGACATGTATCTGTTCTGCAACAATTCCTACAATGAAAGCAGCTTTAAAAGCTATAAAGGAAGAGCGTGGAGAACGTGGTGAAATTCAAGTGGAACTGTATGGCGACTGGACTTACGAACAAGCTCAGCTTTGGTTAGATGCAGGAATTAATCAGGCTATTTACCATCAAAGCAGGGATGCCTTGCTGGCTGGAGAAACTTGGGGAGAAAAGGACTTGAATAAAGTCAAAAAATTAATTGAAATGGGATTTAAAGTTTCTGTAACAGGTGGACTTAATACTGATACACTAAAATTATTTGAAGGTGTAGATGTGTTTACATTTATTGCAGGGCGTGGAATTACTGAAGCAGAAGATCCTGCGGCAGCTGCCAGAGCATTTAAAACAGAAATCGATAAATATTGGAAATAGAGGAATAATATGAAGAATCTTAATAAATTAAATTTAGGAATATATGAAAAGGCTCTTCCTAAAGATATTGACTGGGTTGAGAGAATAAAACTTGTTAAAGAATGCGGATATGATTTTGTGGAAATTTCTATAGATGAAACTGATGAAAGGCTTGCAAGACTGGATTGGTCCGATGATGAAATAAACAAAATTCATAAGGCATTAATAGATAATGGAGTTAGAATACCGTCAATGTGCTTTAGCGGACATAGAAGATTTCCTATGGGAAGCATGGATGAAAAAACTAGGGAAAAGGCTATGGAACTAATGCAAAAAGCAATAATTTTTGCAGATAAAATGGGAATTAGAACGATTCAAATGGCTGGATATGATGTTTATTATGAAAAAGGAAATGAGCAGACTAAAAAATATTTTACTGAAAATTTGAAAAAGGCAGTAGAATGGGCATCTTCGTACAACGTAACACTATCAATAGAAATTATGGATCACCCATTTATCAATTCCATTACAAAATATATGGAATATGCGGATATAATTAAATCTCCATGGCTAAAGGTTTATCCAGATGTGGGAAATCTGACAGCATGGCCTGAAAATGACACGTTAAAGGAATTGGAACTTGGAATAAAAAATGGAGAAATAACAGGAATTCATTTAAAGGATACTTTAGCAGTAACTGATACTTTTGAAGGGAAATTTAAGGAAGTTCCTTTTGGAGAAGGATGTGTAGATTTTCCAAAAGTATTTAAAAAATTAAAAGAATTAAATTATAAAGGACCTTTTTTAATAGAAATGTGGACTGAAAAATCAGATAATCCAATTGAGGAAGTAAAAAAGGCAAAGCAATGGATGCTGGATAAAATGAAGGAAGGTGGATTTATCTAATGCTGGAAAAATTAAAGGAGCAAGTATTTAAGGCAAATTTAGAATTGCCAAAAAAAGGGCTAGTATTGTTTACTTGGGGAAATGTGAGCGGAATTGACAGAGAAAAAAATCTGATTGTTATAAAACCTAGCGGTGTGGATTATGAAACAATGAAAGTAGATGATATGGTAGTAGTTGATTTAGATGGAAATGTTGTAGAAGGTGATTTAAATCCTTCATCAGATACTCCTACACATATTGAGCTTTATAAAAAGTTTCCTTCAATAGGAGGAATAGTTCATACTCATTCAACAAATGCTACAATTTGGGCTCAAAGCGGAAGGGATATTCCAGCATACGGGACAACAAATGCTGATTATTTCTATGGCTCAATACCTTGTACAAGAAAAATGACAAAAGAGGAAATCACAGGAGAATATGAAAAAGAAACAGGAACGGTAATTATAGAAACTTTTGAAAAAAGAAATCTAAATCCACAATATATTCCAGGAGTTCTTGTAAATAGTCACGGACCTTTTACATGGGGAAAAAATCCTGATGAAGCTGTTTATAATTCTGTTGTACTGGAGGAAGTGGCAAAAATGGCAATGTTTACTGAAATGGTAAACAAAGATATAAAGCCAATGCAACAGGAGTTACTAGATAAGCATTTCTTGAGAAAACATGGAGCTAATGCTTATTATGGACAAAAGAAAAAATAATTTATAGACCGCATTTGTTGTGTAGTAAAAAGTTTCAGCAGTTCACAAAATCATAAAATTATGATATTATATTTCTATATGAATAAATTGATAAGGTGAAAAAATGGCTGAAAATGACAGTATAAAAACTAACTCTAATCTTGTGGAAGCATTAGGGTATTATATAAAAAATAAAAGACTACAAAAAAATATAGGACTAAGAGAAATGGCAGAAATGCTAAAAATCAGTCCAGCTTATTTATCTAATCTGGAATCAGGCAAGCATAATATGACAAATCCTCTTCTACTTAAAAAAATTGCTAAAATATTAAAGATAGATCATCTGAAACTGTTTAAAATAATAGGATACACAGATAAGGATATGTCAGATTTGAAAAAGGAGCTTACTAATGAGATAATAGAGGAATTTTCAGATATAAATATCGGAGAAATAGTTAGGAATCTAATGGATATGAATTCAGAAAAAATAGAGCTGGTCAAGCAGTATATAGAACTGCTAAATAAAAAATAGTTACCGCTTTTTGTAAAAATGAAGGGAGTTTCACATTTTAGGTGGTTGCTCCCTTTTTATATGGAATTGATAAAAATAACTAATTTTTATCCTAATTTTTAAGTGAATTGACTATATAGTAAAACTGCTTTAAAACTAAACTCAAAAGGCTATGACTATTTTACTCAAACCCTAAATCAATATAATTTTTAGTAGTTTAATTTTAAATAGGTTTGAGTATAATATAAAAACATTAATTTATAGGAGGCTTTTTATGAAAATTGAGGAAATTCAAAAAATTTCAAAAGAACTTAGAAAAGATATTATTGAAATGATTTACAGGGCAAAATCAGGACATCCGGGAGGATCACTTTCGATTGCTGATATTCTGGCTGTGCTTTACTGGAAGGAAATGAACATCGACCCAGAAAATCCAAAAATGGAAAACAGAGACAGATTAGTTCTTAGTAAAGGTCATGCTGCTCCTGCACTGTATGCGGCTTTGATAGAAAAAGGATTTTTAGGATATGAAGGGAAAAATCTTATTCCAACACTTAGAAAATGGCACTCTCTGCTTCAAGGGCATCCTGACATGAAAAAACTGGCTGGAGTTGAAATGTCAACAGGTTCACTTGGGCAAGGACTGTCTACAGCAAATGGAATGGCTTTGAGTGCAAAAATTTACAATAATGACTACAGAGTTTATACAATCTTAGGAGATGGAGAATTACAGGAAGGGCAAGTTTGGGAAGCGGCTATGACAGCTGCACATTACAAGCTTGACAATTTAGTTGCGATAGTTGACTATAATAATTTACAGATTGATGGAAAAGTTTCGAATGTAATGGATGTCGCTCCGATTGGGGAAAAATTCAAGGCATTCAAATGGAATGTAATCGAGATTGACGGACACAATTATGAAGAAATCATAAATGCTTTTGACACAGCAAGAACAGTTAAAGGACAGCCGACAGTAATAGTTGCAAACACTGTAAAAGAAAAAGGTGTTTCATTTATGGAAAATAACGCTGGATTCCACGGAGCTGCTCCAAATGATGAAGAATATAAGAAGGCAATGGAAGAATTGAGTTAATAATAGCAAGGGAAATCAAACGCCATTTCCCTTCATTTCGCAATAATAGTTATTTTAACATATTTAAATAATGGTGTATTAAAGAGAATGGCGAAAGTGCTATGCACTAACCCTGGCTTGTGGAATAGTATGAGAAAGTTTTTAAAAATAATGAAATAAAAAATAGGAGAATATGAGAATGGAAAAAAATCAACTAGAGTAGCTTATGGAGAAGCGTTAGTTAAATTGGGAAAAGTAAATAAAGATGTGGTGGTACTGGAAGCAGACTTGTCAAAATCAACAATGACCGCATATTTTAAAAAAGAGTTTCCAGAAAGACATATAAATGTTGGGATTGCAGAAGCTGATATGATTGGAACAGCTGCAGGTATTGCAACGACTGGGAAAATACCGTTTGCCTCAACTTTTGCACATTTTGCGGCGGGACGTGCTTTTGATCAGATTAGAAACTCGGTGGCATATCCACAATTGAATGTTAAAATTTGTCCAACTCACGCAGGAGTTTCGTTAGGAGAAGATGGAGGTTCGCACCAGTCAGTTGAGGATGTGGCATTAATGCGTGCAATTCCAGGAATGGTAGTGCTATCGCCAGCAGATGCAGTAGAAACAGAAAAAATGGTCTTTGCAGTGGCTGAATATGAAGGGCCTGTATATGTAAGACTTGGAAGACTGAATATACCAGTATTATTTGATGAAAACTATAAATTTGAAATAGGGAAAGCTGCAACTTTGAGAGAAGGAAATGATGTAGCAATATTAGCAACTGGTCTTATGGTATCAGAAGCTCTTGAAGCAGCAAAATTACTAGAAGAAAAAGGAGTAAAAGCAAGAGTGGTAAATGTTTCTACGATAAAGCCGTTAGACACAGAAACAGTTCTAAAAGCGGCAAAAGAATGTAAATTTATTGTAACAAGTGAAGAACATTCTGTAATTGGGGGACTTGGAAGTGCAGTTTCAGAATATTTATCAGAAGTTCATCCGACAAAAGTTGTAAAACATGGAATACAGGATGTTTTTGGACAAAGTGCAGATGGGGAGACTATGCTTACGAATTATGGGCTTAGAGCGAAGGATATTGCACAAACAGTGCTGAATAATTTAAAATAGTAAATTAAGTGAACAATAATAGAAAAGCCATACCAATTTTCAAAATGAGGAGAATAGGTATGGCTTTACTTAAAAAGAGAGGTATTTTTATGGATTTAAAAAATATGGTAAGCGGGACTGATATTCGGGGAATAGTTTCAAAATACGAGGATAAGGACATTAATTTATCTGAAAAGAAAGTTGAGTTCATAGCAAAAGGATTTGGGCTTTGGATAACTGAAAAATGTGATGAAATAGCAAAGAGTGAAAACAGGAAGATTAAAGTGGCAGTTGGGCACGATGCAAGGCATACAGGACCTAAATTTTCAGAAATTATAAGAAAAACTTTGATGGAAATGGGAATTGATGTATATGATTGCGGAATGTCAATAACACCATCACTATTTATGACTACAATATTTGAGGATTATAAAGCTGATGGCGCAATGATGATAACTGCCAGCCATTTACCGAGCTGCTACAACGGAATTAAATTTTTTACGAAAAATGGGGGCTTCAAAAAAGTGATGTCAATGAATTTCTAGAAATGGCTGAAAAACAAGAAGAAAATTTGATTAAAGAAGAAAAAGGTTTAGAAATTGTAAAAAATCTAGCAGATGACTATGCTTCATATATATGCGAACTAATAAAAAATAAAATTGGGAAAGGGGACAAGCCTCTAAAAAACCTACGGATAGTGATAGATGCAGGAAATGGAGCTGCGGGATTTTTTGCTGAAAAGGTAATAGAAGTTCTAGGTGGAGATACTGCTGGAAGCCAATTTTTAAATCCTGATGGTAACTTTCCAAATCATATTCCGAATCCTGAAGAAAAAGAAGCGATAGAATCAATAAAAAAAGCAGTTCTTGATAATAATGCAGATTTTGGAATAATATTTGATGCAGATGGAGATAGAAGCGCTTTTATAGATAAGAATGGACGTGAAATTAACAGAAATAACCTTATCGCATTGCTTAGTGAAATATTGTTAAAAGAACATTCTGGCGGGACAATTGTAACAGATTCGATTACATCGGCAGGGCTAAAAGAATTTATAGAAAACCGTGGCGGGATTCACCACAGATTCCAGCGAGGATACAAGAACGTAATAAACGAATCTATAAGACTGAATAATGAAGGAAAGTATTCTCCTCTTGCTATAGAAACGTCAGGACATGCCGCATTTAAAGAAAATTATTTTCTTGATGATGGAGCATACATGGCTGCAAGGCTTTTGATTCAGCTTGTAGAGAGCAGGGAAAAAGGGGTTGAATTTACAGATGTTTTGAATAAGCTGCCTGAGCCTGTTGAGGAAATAGAAATAAGAATTCCTATAAAAGATAAAGATTTTCGGGCTTGTGGAGAAAAAATTGTGGAAAACTTTAGAGAATATGCTGAAAAAAAAGAAGATTGGAGCCTAGAAAGTCCTAACTATGAAGGTGTAAGAGTAAATGTGGGTCAAAAAAGCTGGTTTTTAATCAGAGTGTCGCTACATGAACCGCTTTTGTGCATTAACATAGAAACAGAAAAAGAAGGAATGGGGAATGATATTTTAGAAGAATTGAAGGATTATTTAAAAAAATACGAAAAAATGGAAATTTAAGAAAAAATAAAAAATTAAAAAAAGGTATTGATAAAATTTATAAATGTGGTAAAATATACATGGGTTTACTACCCACTCTAACTTAAATTAGCTAAATAGTTCTTTAGCAGAAAAAACTGATTAAATTCAGTTTTTTTTCTTTTTTGGTTATTTTTTTGAAAATTTAAAAAAGAAAATTGAAAAATGGCTTTTAAAATGTTAAAATTAGATGTGAAAAAATAAATTTGGAAAGGAGCGATATTTAATTTTAAATATCGGATAAATAATTATGAATATAGTGTTATTTGGAGCACCTGGAGCAGGAAAAGGAACTCAAGCAAAGGAATTAATTCAAAAATATGAAATTCCTCAAATTTCAACAGGGGACATTTTGAGAGCTGCAATTGCAAACAAGACTCCACTAGGAATGGAAGCCAAAAAATTGATGGATGAAGGGAAATTGGTTTCTGATGACATTGTAAATGGGCTTGTAGAAGCAAGATTGCAGGAAGATGACTGTAAAAAAGGATTTATTTTGGATGGATTTCCAAGAACAGTAGCTCAAGCTGAAGAACTTGACAAAATTTTGGAAAAATCAAACAGAGAAATTGAAAAAGTAATCGCACTTGAAGTTAGCGATGAAGAAATTATTGAAAGAATCACAGGAAGAAGAGTATCGAAAAAGACTGGTAAAATTTATCACATAAAATATAATCCGCCAGTTGATGAAAATCCAGAAGATTTGGAACAAAGGGCAGATGATAATGAAGAAACAGTGAAAAAAAGACTTGCAGTTTACAACGAACAAACAGCACCAGTATTGGATTTTTACAAAAAACAAAATAAAGTTTACAGTGTAGATGGTGCAAAAAAACTGGAAGAAATTACAAAAGATATAATTGATATCTTGGAAAAATAGTAAATAATTTCAAATTATTTAAGATTGAATTTGATTTTAGAGTAATATTACTAAACTTATTTGATATTATTTGATAATTAATAAAATTTTATTTGCAAAAGTACAAGATTTTTTGTAAAAAAGTATTAAATTGTCAAATATATATACTAAAAAAATAAAAAAGAAATTTAGAAAGAAGAAGTACAAAAAATGATAATTTATAAAACATTGGATGAAATAAAAAAAATAAAAAAAGCTAATGAAATAATCGCAAGACTTTTTGAAGATGTATTACCAAAACACATAAAAGCTGGAATCAGCACATACGAACTGGACCAAATCGCTGAAGACTACATTAGAAGTCAAGGAGCAATTCCAGGAACTAAGGGTTACGATGTAGGACATCCATATCCTCCTTATCCAGCCGCAACTTGTATTTCTGTAAACGAAGTCGTAGTACACGGTATTCCTAGCAAAAAGCAAATACTAAAGGAAGGGGATATTCTGACAGTTGATACGGTTACAGTACTTGATGGATATTTTGGTGATGCTGCAATTACTTATGCTGTAGGAGAAATTGATGAAACTTCTAAAAAGCTTATGGAAGTTACTGAAAAGGCAAGAGATATCGGGATTGAAGTGGCACGTGCCGGAAACAGAATTGGAGATATTGGGCATGCTATTCAGGAATATGTAGAGAGCTTTGGATTCTCGCTTGTAAGAGATTTTGCAGGACATGGAGTAGGAAAGGAAATGCACGAAGACCCAATTATTCCAAATTATGGAAAAGCTGGAACAGGAGCTAAAATTGAAGATGGAATGGTAATCACAGTTGAACCGATGGTAAATGTCGGTACTTATAAAGTAAAAGTTCTATCGGATATGTGGACTGCAGTTACCAAAGATGGAAAACGTTCAGCCCAATACGAACACAGCCTTGCTATTATTGATGGGAAGCCTGTAATTTTAAGTGTAAGAGATTAAACTAAAAAAAGAACATGAAAATATAAAGAAGGGAGAGAATTATTTTGAGCATACTGGCATTCATATTAATATTATTTGTGGCATTAGAGCATTATTATATATTAATCCTTGAAATGTATCTTAATGAAAGTGAAACTGTTCAAAGAAACTTTGGACTGGAAATAGACTTTTTAAAAGATGAACGTGTAAAAAAAATGATGGCAAATCAAGGGCTGTACAACGGTTTTCTTGCCACAGGATTAGTGTGGAGTTTAATCGAAAGTGGAGAATTTCAATTTCAAATTGCAGTTTTCTTCCTGATTTGTATTATCTGTGCGGCTATTTATGGTACTGTCACAGTTTCTAAAAAAATATTTTTAGTGCAGGGTTTACCTGCTTTAATGGCTATTATTGCAGTATTATTGCCATTAATATTTTAATAATTTTGATTAAATTTTAAAAAATGCACCTGAACTAGAGAATTTTACTTCGGAAAGTTTGGGTGTTTTTTTGAAATGAATAAAAAGAGAAAATTGATTTTTTTCGTTACAAAGTTTGTTTTTATTTTTAAAATGATGTTTAGAAATGTATTTTTTGTGTGATACTATAAGTAATAGGGGGAAATAGTAGAAATGTATATGAAAATTAAAAAATATTTATTTAAAAAGGTTGAGAATAAAGCACTAGCTTTTATTTTAGTTAAATCATTTAATATTGTTAGGAATTAAAAAAAACTTGCTATTTGAATAGAGTATAGAAATTTATAAATAAAAAACAGTCCATTTGGTATTGACGGACTGTATTTTATGACCAATTAATTCTTCGGTTGTGATATATGAAAAGATTAATAATATTAATATTAACAAATTTATTATAGCAAAAATTTTTTAGAAAATCAATACCTTTGAAAAAAAAATTGGTAAAATGTTGCAATTAATATTGCAATTTATGAATAAAAAGTTTTTTATATAAATATAGAAGTTTTATAAAATTACTTTAAAACAAGGTTTGAAAGACTTAGAATTTAATTTTAAAATTGTAATTATTTTTCTTTGATTGAAATTTAGAAAATTTTAGAGTATCTAAAATAGAGATATTCCTAAATTTAAAAAGATTTATGTAATAAAATTTAAAATTTTTAGAAAAAATTTTTAAAAATCTAAAAATATGTTAGAAAAATTTGAAAAAAAGTGCTTTTTTTGTTATACTTTAGTTGAAAAAATAGTTTAATAAAAAATCACTTTAAAACTAAATATAATTATTATTTATAATTTGTAAATTTGGTTTTTAAGTAGTTTTGTTGTATTATTATTCGATTTTAAAGTTGTATTACTATGTGTGGAATAATAGAGATTTCTTGATTTTAAAGAAATCTAGGGAATAAAATATATTAAGGAGACAAAAGAAAATGAAATTGAATTTTAATTATCAATTTGCAAAAAATTTTTTTAATGAAAATGAATTGAAACAGATTAAACCGTATGTAGAATTGGCAGATGAAGTACTGACTTCAAAAAGTGGAGCAGGAAATGATTTTTTAGGATGGATTGACTTGCCTGAAAACTATGATAAAGATGAATTTGCTAGAATAAAAAAAGCGGCTGAAAAAATTAAAAATGATTCAGAAGTTTTAGTTGTAATCGGAATTGGAGGCTCGTATTTAGGGGCAAAGGCTGCAATTGAATTTTTATCACATAGCTTTTACAATAACTTGCCAAAAGATAAAAGAAAAACTCCTGAAATTTACTTTGCAGGAACAAATATGAGCGGTGTTTATTTACAACATTTAATAGAAGTAGTTGGAGACAGGGATTTTTCAGTAAATGTAATTTCAAAATCTGGAACTACAACTGAACCTGCCATTGCATTTAGAGTGTTCAAAAAAATGCTGGAAGAAAAATATGGAAAAGAAGAAGCTGCAAAAAGAATATATGCTACAACAGATAAGGAAAAAGGAGCATTAAAGACACTTGCTACAGCTGAAGGATATGAAACTTTTGTTGTACCTGACAATGTTGGAGGAAGATTTTCTGTATTGACTGCAGTAGGACTTTTACCAATTGCGGCGGCTGGAATTAATATTGATGAATTAATGGCTGGAGCAAAAGATGCGATGAATGACTTTGCAAATAAAAACATGGACGAAAATCAGGCTTTACAATATGCGGCTGTAAGAAATATTTTACATAGAAAAGGAAAAGACTTGGAATTAATGGTAAATTATGAGCCAAGAGTTCATTATTTGGCAGAATGGTGGAAACAATTATTTGGAGAATCTGAAGGAAAAGATGGAAAAGGATTGTATCCAACTTCGGCAGACTTTTCAGCAGACTTGCATTCGTTGGGTCAATATATTCAGGAAGGAAAAAGATTATTCTTTGAAACAGTAGTTTCTATTGGAAAACCAGAAGTGGAATTTGTCATTGAAAGTGACAAGGATAACCTTGACGGATTAAACTTTATTGCTGGAAAAACATTGGATTACGTAAATAAAAAAGCAACTGATGGAGTAATTTTGGCACATATTGACGGAGATGTACCTAATTTAGGTGTAAACATTCCTGAAGCTACTCCTTATCATTTAGGATATACATTCTATTTCTTTGAAAAAGCATGTGGGGTAAGTGGATACCTTTTAGGTGTAAATCCATTTGATCAGCCAGGAGTGGAAGCATATAAGAAAAATATGTTTGCGTTATTAGGAAAACCTGGATATGAAGAAGCTGGAAAAGAATTGGAAAAAAAATTGAATGAAGTTAAATAGTATTTCAACCGAGATATTTCTAAAATACCTTACATCATGATTCATATAGTTCAATTTTGAAAAATTCTAGTAAATTTTAATAAATTTATATAAATTGAAAAATTAATTTGGTTTGGAAAGAAGGTGGCTGATTTGGAACATTTTTCAAGTAGCCATCTTTTGTTGTATGTGTTGTGGGTTTTGGAAAGGATGTAGAAAATGACAAAAGAGAATTTGTGGAAAAATTATACAGATGAGCAAAAGAAAGTGATTTTTGACTTTGCTGAGGATTATAAAAAATATTTGGATTCTGCCAAAACTGAGAGAGAATTTGTGGATTTGACAGAAAAGGAACTTAAAAAAAATGGCTTTGTCAATATTAATGAAAAAAGTGAATTGAAAAAAGGGGATAAAATTTATTTTAACAATAGAAATAAAAATATCATTGCAGTAATTGTTGGAAATGATATAAAAAGCGGAATCAATATGATTGTCTCCCATGTGGATTCACCAAGACTGGATTTGAAGCCAAATCCGATAATGGAAGAAGAAGAATTTGCACTATTAAACACGCATTATTATGGTGGAATTAAAAAATATCAATGGGCTGCAACTCCGCTTGCATTACATGGTGTTGTTTTCTTAAAAAATGGAGAAAAAGTAACACTTTCTATTGGAGAAAAAGATGACGAGCCTGTATTCAGTATGCCTGATATATTACCACATTTGTCTTATAATGTGCAGGATGAGAGAAAAGCAAGAGATGTTATTAAAGGTGAAGAACTAAAATTATTATTTGGAAATATGCCTTTAGATGATGAAAATGTAAATAAAAAAATAAAGCAGTTTGTGCTTGATAAATTGAAAAAAGATTATGGAATAGAAGAAGATGATTTCTTTACAGCGGAGCTGGAAGTTGTACCAGCTGGAAAATTGCGGGATGTGGGGCTTGATAAGAGCATGATTGGAGGATATGGTCAAGATGACAGAATTTGTGCATATACTTCGCTTAGAGCCTTGTTTGATATTAAGAAAACTGAAAAAACTGTTATGATTTATTTGACAGATAAAGAAGAAATTGGAAGTGAAGGTTCTACAAGCTTGAAATCAACATTGCCTGAATATGTTGTTGGAAAAATGCTGTCACTTACAGAAAAAAATTACAATGATCAGATATTGAGGGAAACTTTATGGAACTCAAAAGCATTGTCATCAGATGTTACGGCTGCGTTAAATCCTGTATTTAAGTCAGTTCATGATGTGGAAAACGTGGCAAGATTATCTTATGGACTGGCATTTGCAAAATATACAGGAAGTCGTGGAAAAGTTATGGCAAACGATGCCGATGCAGAATTTATTCAGGAAATAAGACAAATATTTGACAAAAATAAGATTAAATATCAGTCGGGTGGTTTTGGAAAAGTAGATGAAGGTGGTGGAGGAACTGTTGCTAAGTTCTTGGCTTACTACGGAATCAGAACGATAGATGCAGGGCCTGCACTTTTATCAATGCACTCTTTATTTGAAATCTCATCAAAAGCAGATTTATATGAAACATACAGAGCATATAAAGTATTTTTTGAGTTAAATTAGGGAGAGTAGATAATTAGGAGAAAAAATGGGCTATAAAATTATAATTTATAAAGATAATAAATTCTATAAGGAAGAAAATTTAAAACAAAATTGGGAAAATTTTATATACAAATGGGGAAATGTCGAATCAGGAAGTTATTTTTTTGAAATAAAGAATGAGGAAAGTGGAGCAATAAGTGGTGTGACTTATAGTCATACAGCACCTTTTGCAAAAAGATTTGAGGCAGTAGTGGATGAAAACTTGCCACCAAAATCAATAACTGGATTTCAAAAAGGAATAGATATTTATGTAGAATACTTTCCCTCAAAAAAGATATTTTCATTAACTAAAATGAAATTTTACAGAATGAACTTGGATATCGCTGATTTTGGATTGGAAAAGGCGGATAAAGTTGAAATTGCAGGTAACTTTAATAACTGGAAGCCTGATACAGAACCTATCCATCATTTTGAAGGAACAAACTATAAAGTAGTACTTGCTTCGCCAGAGGGAGTTTATGAATATAAATATCTGATTGATGGAAAATGGTATCCTCAAAATGAAAATAGAAAACTGGTTATCGGAGAAAATGGAGCATTGTTTCCTCAAGGAGATTTTGGAACTGGAAAATTTGTGTATGAAGCAATTGATAAAAATACTGATTTGAAGGCGATAGTGCATAATTATAACAGTTTGCAATATTTTAATAAATTGTCGGATAGTGAATATGAATTTAAAATAAGAACTCAGATGAACGATGTGGAACGAGCCTATATTAGTGTTGTTTTACATGAAGAAGATAATTATGAGATGATTTATGAATTGGAAAGATATCAGGATAAGACAAATGGATTTGATTATTTTGAAAGGATAATAAATTTTGGTAAAGAAGCCAAAAAGCTTTTGTATTATTTTATTCTTGAAGATAATGGCTCAAGAGCATATTTTAACGGAAAAACATTGAGCTATAGCAAACCAAAGAGATTAATTGTGAATACGACTTCTAAGGATATACAGTTATTTGATGTGCCAAACTGGGCAAAAGAGGCAATCTGGTACAATATTTTTCCAGACAGATTTTACAATGGAAATCATTATAATGATCCAATTTTTAATGAATTTGGACCAGAAGCATTTAAGCCAAATAGACTTCACGAACAAAATTTTGTAGAAGAATATAAATGGGAAAAAAGCAACAATGTACTTAGTCAGTTTGATAGAAACAGATGGACTGCTGACTTTAGAGAACAGGTAATTTGGGAAAAACTAGGTGAGCGTGAAATTGACTACAGCTTGAAATATGCTAGAATGTATGGTGGAGATTTACAGGGAATAAAAGAAAAAATACCATACATGAAGGAATTGGGAATTAATGCAGTATGGCTAAATCCAGTATTTTTCTCATATCAAAACCATAAATATGGGGCAAATGACTTTAGACATATTTCACCAGACTTTGGAACAATAAAGACAAGTGGAAAAACTCATGGTGTGGAAATTAATAAAAATAACAAATATGGGAATAAGTCGTATGTGGATGTACTTGGAAACAAGGCTTCGACAAGCAGTGAGCTAAAACTTCTGGAAGTAAGCCTGAATGGTGAAAATCGGGGGAGAAATGGATATGGGGAAACAGAAGACCCATCAACTTGGGTTTGGACAGAATCAGATTTGATAATGGTAGATTTGATAAAGGAATTTCATAAAAATGGTATCCGTGTAATATTTGATGGGGTTTTCAATCATAGTAGCAGTGAACACTGGACATTTAATATGGTGCTTGCGGATGGAGAAAATTCTAAATACAAGGACTGGTATAAATTTACAGATTTTGGAGAACATGTCCCAATAACAGATGAAATGAATGAAGAACAGGCATTTGAAACTTTAATTGCAAATAGAAAGAGAACTGCTTATAACGCTTGGGCAGGATTTGATTCGCTTCCTGAATTTAACACATTTAATCAGGAGTACAAGGAATATATTTTCAATATTACAAGAAAATGGATGTATGGGCCTGACGGAAAAGAAAGTGAAAACTGGATGGAGGATGACGGGATTGACGGATGGCGACTAGATGTGCCAAATTGTCTTGAAAATCAGAATTTCTGGAATGAATGGCGTGAAGTTGTAAAGGGCAGCAAGAAAGATTCATACATAACTGCTGAACTTTGGGGAAATGCTGCAGGAGATATTAATGGTGGAAATAAATTTGACACTGTAATGAACTATGAATGGTTAAAAACAGTCATTGGTTTCTTTATAAATCAAAGCCGTGAAGGTGGTGTAAGGTATAAATTAAAGGCATAAGACTTTTTCAACGAACTTCGAGAAAAAAGAACTTGGTATCCGTATCAGGCGTTACAGGCGAGTCAGAACTTAAACGGTTCGCATGATACTGACAGGCTTTATTCAAGAATTGTAAATGATGTGCTTGGAAGAAATCTGGAGGAAGGAAAACAGCTGGAAAAAGGATATAACGGGATTCGTCCAGATTTAGCTTCAAATTATCATCCAAATACAACAATAGATTGGCGAAATAGTCCAATCAAACCAAAAGATATACTAAAATTAATTTCAATATTCCAAATGACTTATATTGGAGCACCAATGCTGTTTTATGGTGATGAAGTAGGAATGTGGGGAGCAACAGATCCATATTGTCGAAAGCCGATGTTATGGAATGAATTTTTATATGATGATGAAAAAAATCCGTCTCACATTAATCAAAATGAAGTTTATCAACAAAAAGTCGACCGTGATTTATTTGAATGGTATAAAAAGTTAATAAAAATTCGTCTTGAAAATAAAACACTTGTTTATGGTAAGTTTAGAGAAGTGTTTGCTGACAATGAAAGAGATATAATTGCATACGAAAGAGTAATTGAGGATCATTCAATTATTATTGTAATAAATAATTCATTTAACAGTTGGGAAAACGTGGAATTTGAGACAAATTATCAAGATGAAAGATTTATTGACTTGGTAACAGAAGGCAGAATATTCAGAACAAGTCCGGCTGGAAAAATTAAATTGGATTTAAAAGCTAAGGAAGGGATGATTTTGCGAAAAGTTAGGATAGATGCAGATTATGAGTAAATAGAGATAAGGAGCTATATTTAATGGTTCCTTATTTTTTTGAAATTTAATATTGATGTGGTATACTAAAAATGGAAAATTGTATTTTTGATTAGAAAGATGTAAATTGAATTGAATTTAAAAATATTTAATTAGATTAAAGTAGAAATGAGGAGATTGGAATGGGAACAGGAAAGTATAGAATAACGAAAATAGCGAGAGATTGGGATGAAAATAAAAAGAGAATTATTTTAAAAAGAATTGTTAGTGATGGAGAAGTAAAATATGTTAATGAAAATGATAATGTAGATATAGATATAACAGAAACTTATTATAGAATACTCTCAAATAATAAAGCCAAATTTCTTGGTTCTATGGAACAATTTATCTTTAAAGTTAATAAAATGAAAAGAAATATAAAAAATAATTGTATTATTATAAAAGATTATACCGAAGAAGAATATGAAAAATTTGAAGAAAAATGCTATAAAATTTTTAAAAAATCAATTATTGTAAAAGAACAGGGAAAAGATGTAGAAAAGGAAAAAATTTGTAGAAATTTTTACAAAGATGAAAGAGAAATTATGAAAAAAAGACTTAAAGAAGCTAAGAATTTCAACAATATAATTTTTAATATTTGTAATAAAATATTTAAATTGGAATATTTAGACTATACTGATGAAAAAGTATATGAAATATTTCAGAAAGAAATAAAATTTGAAGATATAAAAAATCTAAAAGAAGTATTTAAGCAGCAGGAAAATGGGTTAGAAACTGATAAACTTTTGACTATTTCTTTTAATAAAAAGAGAAGTAATGTTTTGTTGGAATTTATTCAGCAAATAGTAAAACAAAAGTTTGAAAATGAAAAAGAACTAGAAAACTGGTTTTCTCATGATGGAGAAAAATATTGTAAAGAAATATTTAAAATATATTCTAATATGTCTCAAAAAGAAAAATATTCTAAACTTTTAGGACATAATGATGAAAGTATTGCCTCTGATTCTGAAAAAAGAGAAACTTTACAAAGAAGATTAAAATTAGGAGATTATAGTAAATATGATTTAAAAAAGTATTATCAAAAAGATTATAAAGAAGAAGCAATCAAAGAATTAGAAGATAAAAGTAAAGAAGAATTGGAAAGAGAAATAGAAGAACTTATTAAAAAAAATTATAAAATAGATAAGTTATGTGATGAAATATCAAATTTAGAATTTTCTTTTGTAGATAGTAAAAAAGAAAATAAGGATAAAATGTCTGAAATTATAGTAAAAATAAAAGAACATTATAAAAATAATGTTAATGTGGAGGAAGAACTAGAAAATAAAGAAAAATATATTTTAAGTATGATTCATAATTATATAAAAGGAAGATATAGAAAATGTTTAGAACTACAACAAAAAGAAAATGTAGATTTTGAAAATTTAGGAAAGAGAATAAAAGAGATTTTTGATTCAAATGAAGTAATGAAAAAATTGAAAAAATCAATTATAAATAAAATTAATAGTTATAAAATTTTTGAAATGAAATTTCAAAATCCAAATATAGAATCAAGTGATGATTTAGAAATTTTGAAAGCTGAAGAAACATTTTTGAATAAGTTATCTACAGCAGTATCGAAAGTGGGATATACGTTAAATATATTGTTAGATACAAGAACTACAAGTAAAAAAATGAATAAAAAAAATATTAAGAATCCTGATATATTAGCTGGGTATAATGTAACAATAGAGTTGTTACCTTATTGTTCTTTTGAGATATTATATAGTGTATATCCTGAAATCAAAAAAGATATAGAATTGTTAAAAGGAATGGTTTTATTTATACAGGAATTTAGGCAAAAAATACTACATCCATCACAATTATTAGGATCTAATGTGAAAAAGTCTATAAGTATTAAAGAAAAAGATACAATAGTTAAAATACATGAAGATAATAAAGATAATGAAAAATGGGAAATGTATAATAAAGAAAAAATTCGAAGTTATTTTGAAGATATATTAGAAAAGATACCCGATTATTTTATTGAAAAATATGAATCAAATAATGTGTTTAATATTTACAGAGATTTTGGAGTGAAGATAATGGAAGTAGTTAAGAATTTTAATTTTAAAGAAAATAATACTATAGATTATTTATTTCCAAAATTTCATAAAATATATAAAAGAATGTGTAAATTAGAGAATATAGATGATAGACAAAACGGAGCAAGAAAATATTTATTGCAAACTATTTATTATTACTATTTCCAATATGAAATAGAAAATGATAAAAATAATATATCTAAGTATTTAAATTTATATAGAAATAAAATAAAAGTAAAAAAAATTTCATATAGTTACATTACTGACAATAAAGCTGTTAATAATAAAAATATTGAAATATTATATAGAAATATTCAGAGAGAAGGAATGTTGAATAACAGGCTTTCACAAATGAATAAGGAGTGGATAGAGTTTATAGTAGTTCAATTTAGTGAATTCTTAACGAATAAAAAATTAAATTGGATATTAGATAATTTATCAGAATATAAGAAAAAAGAAAAATTAGACGAGAATGATAAAAATAAATTGTTGAAAATTTTAAAACAAAAAATGAATAAAAATATAACATATTCTAATGATTCTTATGTTTTTATATCGCTTGCACAATTTTTGGATTTAAAAGAAATATCTAACTTAATTCATGATATAAAGAAATTTATTCAATTTAGAGAAAAAAATGTTTCAAAATATAAACCAGAAAAAAATAAACTTTATACAGAAGAATTAAGAAAGATTTTATATATTTTGAAAGTAATGTTAGAACATAAGGAAAGGTTAATACAAAAGCATTATTTAGAAAGTTATGATGAAGATATTTCAATAATGTACGGTAAAGATATTGAAAAAAAAGATATAAAAGATATCGAAATAAAAATAAAAAATAAAAATCAGGAAGTAATAAATCAACCTCTTTATAAATCAGGAAATGATGAAAACAGCAGTTGGATTGTTTTATATGGTATTGAACAGGCAAAAAGAAATGGAACATTTAAATTTTTTGAAGGATTTTTTAATTTGAATGATGATATTAAATTATGTAAAGAAAATATAGAAAAATATGAAGAATTATATAATGAAAAAGAAGAAAATCAGAGAAAGGTTGATGAATATATTTCTTCTGAGGAAAATAATAATATTGATGAAGTTAAGGAAATTAAGGAAATTAATAATAATAAACAATTATTTTATTACTATAAAAATATGATTTATGGAGATGGATTAAAAAAAGGGTATGATTTTATAAATGATATTTATAGTCATTATTTGAGTTGGGCATATAAAGTAGAAAGAGATTGTAAAATATATAAAATAAAGGAATATGAAAACAAGAAAAATTTCAAAGAATATAAATTTAAAGAATATAAGAGTATTAAGAATTTTAGAAATGAAATAGCACATTTTAATTATTTCCAGAAAACTAATAAGTCTTTGTTAGAATTGTTAAATGATTTTTATGATATCTTTGATTACAATTTAAAATATCAACGAGATGTTCAAAATGTTATTAATAATATCTTTGAGAAATATCAAATTGTTAGAAAAGATGGAGGACCAGTTGTTTTTTATTGTAAAACAGATAAAAAATTGAAATTAAGTGAAAATATAATTCCTAAAAAACATTTAAAGTATCCAGAAATAAAACTAATTCATGAAAAGTATGTTGAGTTTTTTAAAAAATTATTTGAATATAAAAAATAAGGAGTCTGAAGAAAAATGTCCAATATAATTCACATAACAAAGGCTGATGATTTATCAATATCGAATAATCAGCTTGTAATGATTGATGAAGATAATAATGATGAGAAAAATAAGATTTCTTTGAATGATATATCTGCGATAGTTATTGAAAATTGTCATTGCAAGATTAGTGCGATTTTACAGTTGAGGCTGGTGGAAAATAATATTCCGATTATTATTTGCAATGAGAGACATCAGCCTGAAATTCATTCGCTGGGATTATTTAATCATTTTCAAGTGACTTTACGAATAAATGAACAGATTGAGTGGAAAAAAGAGAAAAAGGAAAAATTGTGGAGCAGGATAGTGGAGAATAAGATTGAAAATCAAAGAGCATTGTTAGAGTATCTTGAAAAAAGTGATGTTTCCATTGAAAGACTGAAAACATATAAGGAAAACTTGAAAAAAGATGATGTGAGTGCAGAACATCAGGAAGCAATAGCTTCAAGGATATATTTTCAGGAATTGTATAGCAATAGTTTTAAAAGATTTGATGAAGATGGTGTGAATTCCGCACTTAATTATGGATATATGATTTTAAGAGCTATAATATCGTCAAAGATTGTAGCAAAAGGGTTTCATCCGAGTCTGGGATTACATCATAAGTCACAGTTTAATGCTTATAATTTTTCTGATGATATAATAGAAGTTTTTCGTCCTATGGTGGATTATCTTGTTTATATGTACAAGGATATTTTGAATGAAGTGAAATTAAGTAAGGAGATAAGACAAAAAATACTTCTTGTAGCACAGCAGAAGGTATTATTTAATGATAAGAAATATGATTTTTTCCAAGCGGTAGACTATTATTTGGATAGCATAAGAAATTATTTTGTAAAAGATGAAGAAGTGATAATTCCGACATTGAGCGTGATGGACTATGAGTATTGAGTATTTTGGTCTGCTTATGTATGATTTTCCTATGCAGACAGATGTTGAGATATTTGAATATAGGACTTTTAGGAAAAAATTGATAGAAAAAGGATATTATCAGCTTCAAAAATCGGTATATATAATAAGGTCAAAAACAAAAGAAAAAATCGAACTGGCAGAAAAACAGTTATCAATGCTCGCTCCAGAAAATTCCTCAATTCGTTCCATTATACTGACAGAAGAGCAGTTTCAAAAAATGAAGGTGCTCGCAGGAGAAGTGACAATGGGAGAAAAAATTTCACAAAATAAAATATTAGAATTTTGAAAAATCAAAAAATGTGGTATAATAGTATAAGGTGGTTCTATATCATTAATAAAGACAAAAATAGAAAAATTAGAAATAAATATCTCATCAGTAAGAATTTAGGATGGGATATAGACCACCCCAATATCGAAGGGGACTAAAACATGGTGGATCAGCTGCTGGATAGCATGGATTGATATAGACCACCCCAATATCGAAGGGGACTAAAACAATCCAAAATTCCATGGACTAAATTCTACAGATATAGACCACCCCAATATCGAAGGGGACTAAAACTATATAAAACTTTAAGCTGATGATAAATTTTATGATATAGACCACCCCAATATCGAAGGGGACTAAAACATTTATCTCCTAACAGAGAAAGATTGATTTCTGATATAGACCACCCCAATATCGAAGTGGATTAAAACGTTAACGTTTGAATTATTAATTAGAAGTTAAAGATATAGACCACCCCAATATTGAAAAGTGATATTTAATAAAAATAACTTTTGAGTGAGAATAAAATTTCAATTCTTGCTCATTTTTTATTGTTTTTTGAATATAGTTGCTTGGTTGTTCTGAAATGCAAATTTTTGGAGACGTTTTAAATTTTTAGGTTGAAAAAAAATAAGAATTATACTATAATAAATAATTATGCGATTAGGCTAACTAGAGCCTAATTTTATTTGACAAAAGAGAGAAAGAAGGAATCGAAATGATAGAAATGATTTTGCCTGATGGTAGTAAAAGACAGTTGGAAAATCCGATGACTGTTGTAGAATTTGCAAAAAGTATTGGGAGCAGTCTTGGGAAGGCAACCGTTGGGGCGATAATTGACGGTGTGCAAGTTGATCCATCTCATATTATTGACAAATCTGGAACAATTGAAATAATTACTAATACAAGTGAAAAAGGGATAGAAATTATAAGACACAGCGCGGCACATATTATGGCTCAGGCTGTGCAAAGACTTTTCCCAAATACAAAGGTTACGATAGGGCCTGTTATTGAAAATGGATTTTTTTATGATTTTGACCCTGAAAAACCGTTTACTGAAGAAGATTTAGCAAAAATTGAAGAGGAAATGACAAAAATTGTAAAAGAGAATTATGAATTTAAAAGAAGTGAAATGACTGCCGAAGAAGCAAAAAAATTCTTTGCTGAAAAAGGTGAAACTTACAAAGTTGAGATAATTGAAGACTTGGGTGCAGATAAAGTTAGCATTTATCAGCAAGGTGAATTTATAGACTTATGCCGTGGAACACACATTCCATCGACTGGCTACCTAAAAGCATTTAAGCTAATGTCAACAGCAGGAGCTTACTGGCGTGGAGATTCAAACAATAAAATGCTTCAAAGAATTTACGGAGTAGCTTTTGCAACAAAAAAAGAGCTGGATGACTATTTGACAATGATGGAAGAAGCTGAAAAGAGAGACCACAGAAAATTAGGAAAACAGCTTGACTTGTTCTTTGTAGACGAGCATGGACCTGGATTTCCTTTCTTTATGCCAAAAGGTGTGGAATTATTTAATAAATTGCAGGAAATCTGGAGAGTTGAGCATAAAAAAAGAGGTTATCAGGAAATAAAAACTCCAATTATGCTAGATAAGGAATTGTGGGAAATTTCTGGACACTGGTTCAATTACCGTGAAAATATGTATACATCAACAATTGATGAAAAAGAATATGCAATAAAGCCTATGAACTGTCCGGGTTCAATAATTGCCTACAAGAATAACTTGCATTCATACAAGGATTTACCATTGAAATATGGAGAAATGGGACTTGTTCATAGACACGAATTTAGTGGAGCTTTACACGGGCTTATGAGAGTTAGAGCATTTACACAGGATGATGCCCACGTTTTCTGTACGAAGGAGCAAATTGAGGAACAAATTATCGAAATTATTGATTTATATGATAAATTTTATACTGTGTTTGGATTTGAATACCACATTGAATTGTCAACAAAACCTGATAAAGCAATAGGTTCAGACGAAATATGGGAAATGGCTGAAGCAAACTTGAAATCAGCTTTGGAACATAAAGGAATTAATTACAAGCTAAATCCTGGAGATGGAGCATTCTACGGACCAAAAATCGACTTTAAGATGAAAGACTCAATCGGAAGAATTTGGCAATGTGGAACAATCCAGTTAGACTTTAATCTTCCAGCAAGATTTGAAATGAGCTATATAGGTGCAGATGGTGAAAAACACGAGCCTGTAATGATTCACAGGGCAATGTATGGAAGTTTGGAAAGATTTATCGGAATTTTGATCGAACATTATGCAGGAGCATTCCCAACTTGGTTAGCGCCAGTACAAGCAAGAATCCTGACAATTTCTGACGAACAGGTACCTTTTGCAAAAGAATTGTTTACAAAACTTCAAGATGCAGGAATCAGAGTGGAACTTGATACAAGAGTAGAAAAAATTGGATACAAAATCAGAGAAGCAAACGGAGACCAAAAAATACCAGTTCAACTAATAATTGGTAAAAATGAAGTTGCAAACAACGAAGTAAACGTAAGAAGATTTGGTTCACAAGACAGTAAAAACGTATCAGTTGAAGAAATTATCCAAACTTTAAAACAGGAATCTTTTGTTCCGTTTTCAAAATAAAAAATAAGATTAAGTAATTTAACTGGTAAATAAAAGTCTTTTTAAAAGTAAAAAAGTTATAATATTATAATAGATGATAGCTTGGATATAGAATTTTGGATTAAGCTGTTCAAGTTATTAAAATGATTGAAGAAATGAAAAAGACTAAACTAATGAGGTGATTTTTATGAAAAATGATTATGATGAATTGGAAACTTACAATCATAATAACGATGATTACAACAAATATAACGGACAAATGTCAATGACTTATGATGATTTAAACAGACTTATAATTTCAAAAGTGCGTGGAAGTATGATGTGGATGGTAATAGGGCTTCTTATAACTGGTGGTATTGGTTTTATGGTTTATAATGGAGTAAATAATGGAAATTCTGTTGCATTTATGATAGTAGAGAAATACTGGATATTTCTTATTTTAGAAGTTGTTGCAGTTTTAGCCTTTTCAGCTTTAGTTTATACAGCAAATTCGAGTGTCTTAAAACTTATATTTTTAATATATTCGGCATTGAGCGGATTGACGTTCTCGGTTATTGGGCTCAGATATGCTCCAGATGTAATCGGATCAGCATTTTTAGGAACATTGTCAATCTTTGTAGTTTTAGCAATTTATGGATATTTTACTAAGGAAAACTTGACTAGATTTGTGCCATTGCTTACAGCTGGAATAATAGCAATGATCTTAGTAAGTGTAGTAAATATGTTTTTAGGAAATAGTGCAATTGATTTATTTGTGTCAGTATTAGGGGTAATCATTTTTACAATTTATATTGCAGTTGATGTAAACAGAATAAGAAATAATATTATCGCCTGTGCAGTTCATGAAGACTCAGATATTCTTAACAAAATTGAAATTGTTGGTGCTTTGGAATTATATTTGGATTTTGTAAACTTATTCTTGAGTCTTGTAAGAATTTTAGGAAGAAAAAGATAAAAAAATAATTTAATAAAAAATATAAAGGGTTATTTTGGGATTACCAATATTAAAATTGTTAATGCAATCTCAAAATAACTCTTATTCTATTTATTAAAGGGGAAAAATTTGAAAAGTAACAGGAAAATAGAAAATAAAATAGATGCCGAAACAGTCAAGGAAGTAAAAAAATTTATAAATGAAGAAATTTTAGCAAGCAGAATATGGGTATTTTCAGGAATTGCTATTTCAATTTTGCTGTGTATGATATTAAAAAACTATATGATTTTTGAATTGGATAACATAATTCAGTCATTAAGAAAATTAAAGGTGCCAGATGTAAAAGGAATATTCTTTATAATTTTATTTATTTTAGAAATTCTGTTTTTATTCATTTTACCAAAAATATTAATAAATAAACAAAAAAAGAATATGAAATCCGCCTTAACAGTCCTGTCGTTAATAATGGGCTTAATTCTTGCAATTTTTTATAGTGAATTTACATTTTTTTTTAAGCAAAAAGCCATTGTTGCAGGAATAATGTTTTTACTAACACTGATATTGGCAGTTTTGTTAATAAAAAAAGACATAAAAAATATACAAACTAAGATATTAGAAAAAGTAGAAGAAGGCAATACTGAAATTTTGGAAAAAACAAGATTCTTTTCAGCAATTATATTGTATTCAGATATTGTAAAAGCTTTGACTATGTATTTTTTGATGATGTTAATAATAAAATAGGCTAGTAATTTATTAATAGATATTTTTATGTTTTATATTTTTTCTTTATAAGAAAGATTTAGATAAATCTGGAGTAGTTCGTAGAACTTTCGCTACATTTATTAAGTGATACCAGTTAAATACGTTATAATAGATATTATTGCGAAATAAGGGGTATGACGTCTGATACCTTTGCGTAAAAAAACTAAAAATTATAAAAAAGAAAATAATTATGTAATAAAGTAATTTAGGATTTAAGAATAGAAAATTTAAATATTTAGAAATAAATTTTAAGAAAGGATATAATAATGAAAAGAAAAATAGAATGTGTTGAAGAATTTCACAGAATTTATAAACTTGGAAATTCTGACAAACCAATTGGAAAATTAGAAAATGGACTAGAAAAATTGAGATTTGATTTGATGAAGGAAGAGAATGAGGAATATTTAGAAGCGGCTAAAAGAGGAGATGTTGTGGAAGTTGCAGATGCTCTTGGAGATATGCTTTATATTCTTTGTGGGACAATAATTGAGCATGGGATGCAGGATGTTATTGAGGATGTATTTGAGGAGATTCATCGAAGTAACCTTAGCAAGCTGGATGAAAACGGAAATCCAATTTATCGTGAAGATGGAAAGGTAATAAAAGGACCGAATTATTTTCCACCAAATCTAAAGAAATTTTTTCAAAAATAAGGAAAATTTATGAAATAAAGTAAAAAATATGGATAATAACTTGTAAAAATTCATAAAATATGATAAAATAAGTTTCGATATGTAAAAATAATTTTAACTGAATAACGATTTTTTTAAAAGAGTTAAGTTAATATATTATAATAAAAAACAGTAAATGACTGTAAAAAAATAAAGATGAAAGGAGAACTACTAAAATATTTTAGTAGAGGTGAATAAAGATGCAAAGATGTGAAGTTTTTGGAAAAACAGTAAGCCATGGAAATAGAGTAAGTCACTCTCACAGAGCTACAAAAAGAATTTGGAGGCCAAATTTACAAACAATGCTTCTAACTATTAACAACGAAGAAGTTAGAGTAAGAGTTTGTACAAAAGCTATGAAAACTTTAAAAGGGAAAAATAACGACCAAGTAAAAAAAATCTTGTTAAAGAACAAAGAAACATTAAGCCCTAAAATTTTAAAAGTATTAGCAAAGTAAGTTTTTTATAACTTACTTTTTTGTGTATCCGTAGCTCAACTGGATAGAGCGTCTGACTTCGGATCAGAAGGCTTGGGGTTCGATTCCTCACGGGTATGCCATTTTATGTGAAGAATTATTTAACAGAATAAACAGATATAAGGACTTTGACGTCCCTATCTAAATATTTTTTTGAACAGTTTTAACCTTTAAAATAGGGCTAAAACTGTTTTTAATTAAAAAGTTTTTACAAATTTAAAGTGTATATTGAAAAAAGTTAATAGTATTTCTATTATAGTAATTCTAGTTTAAAATTAAGAGTAAAAGATTAGGCTGTATCTTAATCCATTGTTTTTTTATATATTTTTATTCTAGATTTTAAATAGATTTACTATAATGATGAAAAACAGATATGTGAAGGTGAAAAGATGAAAATAAAAAAAGAAAATTTAATTTTTAGATTTGCAACTGAAGAAGATGCTGAAAAAATTTTAAAAATTTATAAACCGTATATTGAAAATACCACTATTACATTTGAATATGAAGTGCCTTCAGTTGAGGAATTTAAAGGCAGAATAAAAGAAGTTTCAGAGAAATATCCGTATATTGTCTGTGAATGTGGAAATAAGATTGCTGGTTATGCCTACGCTTATAAAATTTGGACTAGGGCAGCTTATCAGTGGGATACGGAACTTTCTGTCTATACTGATGAAAAATTTTATGGAAATGGAATTGGGAAAAAGTTATATAAAATTTTGATTGAAATATTGAAGTTGCAGAATGTTGTAAATGTTTATGGACTTGTAACTTATCCTAATGAAAACAGCGAGAAATTACACAACTACTTTGGATTTAAAAAGGCTGCATATTTTGAAAATTCAGGGTATAAATTTGGAAAATGGATTGGTGTGACTTGGTTTGAAAAGGCTATTAATGAGCATTTTGATAATCCTAAGCTAGTTAGAAAAATATCAGAAATTGATGAAGAGAAAGTGCAAAGAATACTAAAATCAGTCTAAAAGAAATTTTTCCGAAAATTTACGTGATTCTTATTTAAAAAATAATAGAAAAATAGTGTATTGTATGCTATAATACTTAAATGACTAAAGAAAAAGGAAAGGAAGACAGATAATGGGATTATTTAGAACTCACAAGAAAGCAATTCAAATTATTTCTGCAGTTATGATAGGAATATTTGGAATATCAATGCTTGTAACAGGTATATTGTTCCTAAAAAATAACGTATTTGGAGCTATGAACCACAGGGAAGTGATTGCGACAGTCAATGGAACAAAAATTTACCGTGATGATTTTGACAGGGAGAACTATGGACTAAAGTCTCAGCTTAATGAAATAAATCAGCAGAAGATACAACAATTGTCACAAGCTGGAGTAAGTACGGAAAATATAAAGAATATTCCTGATAATATTATAGATGAGTATGTTTTACAGCTTATGATTAATAAGGAAGTGCTACTTTCATCAGCTCATAATTTAGGAATAAAAGTAAGTGGATCTGAAATAAACAAGGAATTTGACAATTATCAGAAACAGTCTCAAATGAACAGAAAAGAATTTTCTGATCACTTAAGAAAAAGAGGTTATAACATAACTTCTTTTAAAAAGGCGATAAAAGACGAAAAGATAATTGGGAAAATGAGAGAAAAGATATTTTCAAATGACAAAGTTACAGATGAAGAAATTAAAAAAGCATATGAGAGAAATAAATATTCTAGAGCTTTTTTAAATAGGGACTTTGAAGATGTGAAGGAAGAAATTAAGGAAAATATGACACAAGATAAGAATATCATGATTCTAAATTCATACATTGCAAAGGCTAAGGAAAAAACTAAAATTGCATTTAAGGACAAGAAATTTGAAAAAATGTATGCCAATATGACAGCAGCTGTAGCGCAAAATGGAGATTACAAATATACAAATGAAGCTGTAAATGAGCAGTTGGTAAATCTTGTTTCACAGACTCAGCAAGGATACTCAGATAAGGCTGTAAACGAACTAAAAGCAACATTGAAGACAAATCTTGATAAATTTGTAAAAATTTCTAACAAGGCAAAGGCGGCAGGAATAAAAGCCGATCCGGAACTAACAGGCGTGGAGCAGCTAAGAGATTATTCACAAAAATATTATAATTACTTGATTGATACGTATAAGCCTGATGAAGCTGCATTGCAGGCAAAATTTAATGCGAATAAAAATAACTACAATATTCCTAACAGTATAGGCGGTTATGTAATTGGAGAAGAATATCAGGCAGGAGATGGAGATTTTGAAACAGCCAAGAAACAAGCTCAAGATATAATGAAAACAACAAATAAAGATAACTTTGCAGCTAAAGCAAAAGAATTTTCAAAAGATCCAGGATCAGCAAACAACGGTGGAAGTTTAGGAGAAACAGCCGATCTTTCACAACTTGTACCTGAATTTGCAAATGCGGTTAAGAGCGGGAAGGCAGGAGACATTGTTGGACCAATAAAAACTCAATTTGGATACCATATTATATATATTCAAAGTAAAGATGCAAATAACGAAAATGTTGCAAAAGTTAGCCATATTCTAATAACACCAACTATTTCTGAAGCTTCAAAACAAAAAATTATTAAAAAAGTTAATGAGCTGAAAGCAGAAATTGAAAGTGGAAAAGTTACGTGGAGCACAGTAGAAAAACAAGATAAATATAAATTTAGCGTAAAAGAAAGATTCACAAAAATGGTTAAATCAGATGCAATTCCAGGAATTGGAAAAAACGATGAACTGATGAACCAGATATTTGCGCTGAAAAAAAATGGAATTCTTGAAAGAAATGATGCTTCAGGATACTATCTGATAACAAAAACATCCGAAATACCATTTACACAGGCAACATTTGAAAATTCGAAAGAACGTGTAAGGCTGGAACTGGCACATGAATATGCAGACAAGGAATTAGAAATTTTATAAAATACATTCTAAAATTTTTTCAATTTATAGTTTGATAAAAAAATTTGGTTTTTTATAAATTTAAATAAATATGTTTTCAGAAACTGTTTCAAGTATAAAAATATTTGGGGCAGTTTTTATTTTTTTTAAAAAGGAGTTAAGAAGATGGGATATATTGAAATTCTGGAAAGTGTTGATAAAAAGATAGTTATAGAGGAAAAGGGGTTAAAAATAACAGAAGATGCCTTGTTACTATCTAATTTTTTAAGAAAATACTTTAGTAAAAAAAATAAAAATTTGAAGAATAAAAAAAGCGTAATTTTAGAAATAGGAGCAGGACAGGGAATAATGAGTCTATTAATTTCAGAAATTGATGTGTTGGAGAAAATTATTGCAGTTGAGGTACAGAAAGATGTGTATGAAATATTAGAAAAAAATATTGAAATAAATAATTTGAATAAAAAAATAATCCCATTAAATAAGAATATAAAAAATATTAATGGGAAATATGATTTTATTTTTTCAAATCCGCCATATAAAAAAATTAATTCTGGAAAATTATCTAAAAACAAATCAGAGTGCATTAGTAAATATGAAATTTTACTCACATTGGAAGAACTTTTTAAAGAAATTCGAAGACTTTTGAACAATCATGGAGAATTTTTTGTAATTGTTCCAAATAGTAGGTTAAATGATGTATTCAAATACATTTATGAAAATAATATGAACATTCTCTCAATTGAAATAAATAGATATAAAAAAATGGATCTGGTTATAGTACATGGGAAAAAAGGAGGAAAAATAAAGTCGGAAATTAAAATTGATTTTTTTTAATATCTATACGACATTCAATAGATATGATTTTAGAGAAAAAAGAGGCATTAGCCTCTTTATATTTTGCTTTCCAGCGCTTCCTTTACAACCTCTCTATCATCAAAATAAATTTTTTCAGTTCCGACTATCTGATATGTTTCATGTCCTTTTCCAGCAATTAGGAGACTATCGCCTTTTTCAAGCATTCTTGTTGCATATTTTATAGCCTTTTCTCTGTCAGCGATGATAAGGTATTTGTCAAAAGGGAATTTTTCACCTATAAGCCCTTTTTCTATGTCTGCTAGAATTTTTGTAGGATTTTCTGTACGTGGATTATCTGAAGTTAAGATAATGAAATCGCTGAATTTCGTAGCGGCTTGTGCCATTTTTGGACGTTTTTCATGATCTCTGTCACCACCTGCACCAAATACTGTAATTACACGGTTATCAGTAATCTGTTTTAGAGTCTTTCCAACATTCAGAAGACCATCATCAGTATGCGCAAAGTCCACTACAATCCTTACATCTAAATCATTCTTTATTGTTTCAAATCTTCCAGGAACTGCTGGCATAGTTTCCAGCTTTCTGGTAATTGTATCCATCTCTATTCCTAGCGATAGTACTGAAGCTACACAGCCAAGAAGGTTATACAAGTTATATTCTCCAACTAAGTCTATTTCAATTCTGTATACTTCTTGTGTATTTTTCAGATTTTTTCCAAATTTTTCAAGAAAATTTCTAAGATTTATTTTTACTTTCATTCCATTATTTGTATAATTCAGAATATCTCCCCATATATCAGCATTTTCATCTTTTACACTTATTGAAATATAGTTTTTTCCATTTTTTTCAGAATAAATATTTGCCCCGTGTTCATCATCAATATTGATTACTCCGATACCGTTATGATTTTTATCATTTCTTAGCATTGAAAATATTTTTTTCTTAGCATTAAAATAGTTTTCCATTGTCTTGTGAAAGTCCAAATGATCTTGAGTTAAGTTTGTAAAAATTACAGAATCAAATTTTAACATGTCAACACGTCCAATTTCAAGGGCATGCGAACTTACTTCCATTATGAAGTAGTCAGCTCCACTTTTTACACTTTTGTCAATCAACTTTATTAACTCAAGCGATTCGGGAGTTGTATTTACTGTTTCAAATTCTTCATCAAGAATACGATTTCCAGTTGTCCCTATTCTAGCAGTTTTTTCCAAGATATTTTCAAGAACAAAACTTGATGTAGTTTTTCCGTTTGTTCCTGTAATTCCAATGATTTTTATTTTATTTTGCGGATAGCTATAGTAGTTTGAAGCGATTATTCCAAGCTTTTTTCGTATATTTTCAACTTGTATGAAAGTTACATCATCAATATTTTTGTATTGCCCTGTGTCAGTATCTTTTTCGGAAATAATCATTTTTGCACCGTTATTAATGGCTTTCTGAATAAAGTCATGTCCATCCACGATGCTTCCTGTCATTGCTACGAAAATAAAATCTTTTTCAATTTTGCGTGAATCATATTCGATGCCTTTTATCTTAAAACTTTTTCCCTCTTTAAGTGTTTTGTACTCCACATCTTTAAATATTTTATACATTTTTTACTCTCCTCTCCTCTTTTTTAAGAATTTTTATTGTAATGCCAAAATCTTTTCCTAAGTTAAATCTCATACTATGGAGTTTATCTTAACTCGGGTATTAAGGATAAAAAATTTTAGACATACAAAATCCGCTTTGAAACCAAACTCAAAAAACTATACTGTTTTTCCCTTAAGCAGTAAATATATTCTGATTTTTACAGTTTGATTTTGAAGCGGTTGAATATTCTCAAATTTGTTTATAATATATTTTATCATTTTAATTGAAAAAAATCTACTGTTAAAGAAATATCTAAGATTTATACTAAACATACCTATTGAAAATCTTAGTGATGACAAATATCTAGGACATAAAAATTTTCTTTAATCTTTATGATTAAATAACTTGAAAATGAGTTTAAAGAGTGGTATAATTCAGTTAGGAAGAAAAGATATTATGATAAATTTTAGGAGGATATAACCGAATGGCTAAAAAAACTTTAAAAGATTTAGATGTAAAAGGTAAAAAAGTATTAGTAAGAGTTGATTTCAATGTACCAATAAAAGATGGAGTTATTACAAATGATAATAGAATTACAGCAGCACTTCCAACTTTAAAATACATTTTGGAAAATGGTGGAAAAGTAATTGCATTCTCTCACCTAGGGAAAGTAAAAGAAGAAGCTGATAAAGCATCAAAAACTTTAGCGCCAGTTGCAAAAAGATTGGAAGAAGTTCTAGGAAAACCAGTTAAATTCGTGCCTGAAACAAGAGGAGCAGCATTAGAGTCAGCAGTTGCTGAGTTAAAAGACGGAGAAATCTTAATGTTTGAAAATACTAGATTTGAAGATTTGGACGGTAAAAAAGAATCTAAAAATGATCCTGAATTAGGTAAATACTGGGCATCACTTGGAGATGTATTCGTAAATGACGCATTCGGAACTGCACATAGAGCACACGCTTCAAATGTAGGAATTGCTTCAAATATAAAAGAGTCTGCAGTAGGATTCCTTGTAGAAAAAGAAATTGAATTTATCGGTGGAGCAGTTGACAATCCTGAAAGACCATTAGTTGCTATTTTAGGTGGAGCAAAAGTTTCTGATAAAATTGGTGTAATAGAAAACTTATTAGACAAAGCTGATAAAGTAATTATTGGTGGAGGAATGATGTTCACTTTCTTAAAAGCTGAAGGTAAAAACACAGGTTCTTCATTATTAGAAACTGATAAAGTGGAATTAGCCGCTTCATTGATTAAAAAAGCTAAAGAAAAAAATGTTGAATTGTTATTGCCAATTGATACAGTTGTAGCAAAAGAATTTAAAAATGATACAGAATTTAAAACAGTTTCTGTAGACGCTATCGAAGATGGATGGATGGGATTAGATATAGGAGAAGCATCTATTAAATTATTCTCAGATGCTCTAGTTGGTGCAAAAACAGTAGTATGGAACGGACCAATGGGAGTATTTGAAATGGAGAACTTCGCAAAAGGGACAATCGGTGTATGTAAAGCAATCGCAGAATTATCTGGAGCTAAGACAATCATCGGTGGTGGAGATTCAGCAGCAGCAGCTATCCAATTAGGATTTGCTGACAAATTCTCACATATTTCAACTGGAGGAGGAGCATCGCTTGAATACTTGGAAGGAAAAGTATTGCCAGGAGTAGATGCAATTTCAGAAAAATAATAACTATAATAACTAACTTAATTGACTAAATTAATTTAGTTAACTAAAAATAATTTTTTCATTTTAATCACGAAATGGCTGTCTTGAAATTAATTTTTTGAGATAGTCATTTTTATTTTTAAATGAATTTGGTATAAGTAAGATTATTAATAGTAAATATTTTATACAAATGAAGGAAAAATACATATAATACTATTTTTCATTTAAATATTAGGTTTATATTTTTTATTAAAAAAGTTTGTAATAAATTTGTTATTTAAATAAAGTTTAGTATGAAAAAAATAATTTTTTAAAAAATTGAAACATATCTTAAATTATGTTATAATTAAAATTGATTTTAAAATTAAAGAAGGAGGAAAGTATAAGTTTAATTATACAAAGTAAAAATGGATAAAAATTCAATTGGGGTAATATTAATTTATGTAGCATTTATGGCAATATTAATTTTACCAACATATTTTGCGAACAAGAAAAAGAAAAAACAAAAAGCTGAATTGCTGGAAAATTTGAAAGTCGGAGATAAAATAACGACAGTTGGAGGTATACAGGGAACTATTGTAAATATTTTAACAGAAACTGTAGAAATGAAAATAGATAAGAATGCTAGAATGACAGTTCTAAAGTCTGCAGTAGACAAAATCGAAAAAAAATAAAATTGGTATTAGATATTATAATAAAAAAATAGGAGGAAAAAAATGAAAAGAATATTGTTATTACTGTTACTTTTTGTGAGTGCGATTACATTTTCTGATACTTTGAAAAATATATCATACAATAATGGAAAAGTTATAGGAACATTTAGAGAAAATAAGCAAATTATGCCAAATGCATCAGTTACAAAACTAGGAAATGAAGATATTTTAATGCTAAGTTTTCCAAACAGTGAAATGGAAAGCAATGTTCAGGCATTTATTAATCAAAATGACCAGTATATAAGCAAAGTTTATACAACTCAAAGAAATGGAATGGTTGTTGTTTACGTTTACTTAAAACCATCTGTAACTTATCAGGTTGTAAGTAGAACTGGACAATTTCAAGTAACGTTAGATGGCGGAAAAACAGCATCAAGAAATAATAATTCACAAACATCAAGATATAATACAACAACACAAAGTCAATCAACTGCTAATACACAAACAGCACAAACGCAAACACAAAGACAGTCAAATACTTATACTCCCACTGGAAATAAAAAGTATACGATTGTTGTAGATCCTGGACATGGTGGACATGATTCGGGAGCAAGAGGAAATGGTTACAATGAAAAAGATATAGCGTTACAAGTAGCAACAAGACTAGCTAATAATCTAAGACAAGATTTTAATGTTATTATAACAAGAAATTCAGACTTTTTTGTACCATTAGATACAAGAGCAAAAATCGGAAATGATGCAAATGCAGACTTTTTTGTAAGTATCCACTTGAACTCAAGTTCAAGTTCGTCAGCAAATGGAACAGAAGTATTCTACTATAGCAAAAAAGATCAAGGAAGCTATGCCGCACAAGTAGCAAAATTTGAAAATAGAGTTGATGGAAGTTATGGAGATGTGCCATTTTCAGACTTTATCTTAAATGATATTTTTTATAGAAAAAATCAAAAAACAAGTCAAGCTATAGCTGAAACTGTACTAGATAATCTTATTAATACAACAGGGTTAAGAAGAAGAGGAGTATTTGGAGCAAACTTTGCAGTACTTCGTGGAAGTAATTCACCATCAATACTTGTGGAATTAGGATTTATGAATAATTATTCTGATTTATCACACTACTTGACACCAGAAGGTCAAGAAAGTGCAGCAAGTGCTATTGGTAATGCAATAAGAAAATATTTTAAATAATGCAAAATAGCATAGGAGAAATTTATGCAAAAAAAAACAAAAGAGAAAAAACCTAAAAAGAAAAAAGGTCTTTTAAACAGTAATTTTTTAGTAACATTACTTTTTTTAATAACAGTTGCAGTAGTTGCAATAAATCGTTATGATAACGAGCATAAAAGCAAAATTCATGTAGATGTAGATAAGAATTTGGTGCAGGAAACAACACAGGAAGAAGAAACGCAGAATAAAATTTCTATTTTTGTATATGATCCTGCAACAAGGACAGTTAACGAGAGGGAAATTACAGTACCACGACAAATGAACCTTATAGAAGGTGATTTTATAAACGGAATCATAAGAAATTCCAATTATATTACAGAGGATATGAAATTTAGAAGCGCATATAATCTTAGAATTGATAATGTAAATACAACAGTTGTGAAATTAAATGCATCATTTGCTAATTTAAAAAAAGATGCCGAATTATATAATGGATTTTCTCAGGCTGTGACAAATACAATATTAAAAAACTTTCCAAATATTCAAAGTGTATTAATTCAGATAGATGGAGAAACAAATACAAGATAATCTATTAATTAAAAATTAATAAAGGAATAGCTATTGCAATATCTAGTAATAATCTAGATATCGCAATAGTTTTTTTTACAGTTTAATTAAACTTTTTCTATTTTATATATGTCTAAATTATTTTGATTAATTATTTATATAAAAAAATAAATTATTATTAGTAAAATGACTTAATAATTCTTGTTTTTTGAGTAAAAAGAGTATTACGAAAAAAAGAGTTGACAAATAGAGGAAAATACTATATAATATTATTCGTAAGTTTACTTTTTAAGTAAAATAAGCCTTGGTGGCGAAATCGGTAGACGCACAGGACTTAAAATCCTGTGGGAATTTATCCCGTGCCGGTTCAAGTCCGGCCCGAGGCACCATTTAATAACAAACTTTCATTGTCGCGGGATAGAGCAGCATGGTAGCTCGTCGGGCTCATAACCCGAAGGTCGTTGGTTCAAATCCAGCTCCCGCCACCAAATGCCTAGATAGCTCAGTTGGCTAGAGCATACGGTTCATACCCGTAGGGTCGGAAGTTCGAATCTTCTTCTAGGCACCATTATATTAATTATATTATGCTTACAATTGATGTAGGTATTTTTTTTTATAAAATATACCTAGAAAGGAGATTAATTTATGATTCATATATTAGCAAGTTTTAAAGTGAAAAATGATAAATTATCTAATTTTATAAGTCTTTGTAATGAACTTATAGAGGAAAGCCGTAAGGAAAAAGGATGTATTTCATACCATCTACAACAAAATACCGAAAAAGAAAATCATTTGGTTTTTGTTGAGGAATGGGAATCTAATGAAGCTATTGAGCAGCATAATGCAAGCCGACATTTTACTAGAATTGTACCATTATTAGTAGAAATGTGTGAAAGTGCTCCAATTATTCAGACTTTTAATAAATTAGTTTAAAAATTTTTGAAATACAGTTGATTTATTGACTGTATTTTTTTGTTTTACAATTATATTATTTTGAAACTTAAATTTGCAATGTTATCGACTGTATTATTTAAAAATTAAAATTAATTGATTTAACATAAAAATATGTTGAAAAATGCTTGACTAATAGTAGGTTTAAATTATAAAATATAAATAAAGTCAAACTTAAAATACAAAGTTATTTTACTCAAATCTTGTGTTTGTTTTATTAAATGAAATGAGTAAAATAATATTCTTATTTAGAAAAGGAAAAATATGAAAATATTAATAATAAGATTTAGTTCATTTGGAGATGTGGTTCTTACAACTCCAGTGATAAGGGCAATTAAAGAGAAGTATCCAGAGGCTGTGATAGATTTTATAGTTTATAATACTTTTTCTGGGGCAATTTCATTGAATCCCGAAATTAGAAATTTGGTGATTTTTGATAAAAGAAAAAGCAAGGATAGAAATTATATAAAAGATATTATAAATAAGCTGAAAATAGAGAATTATGACTACGTTATTGATTTACATTCTAAATTTCTTTCTAGAATTATTGGAAAAATCCTTGAAAATAGACACACTCAGTATTGCCGATATAAAAAAAGAAAATGGTGGAAAACTATACTTGTAAAAGCGAAACTTATTACATATAACGCAGATTGTACAATTGTTGAAAGTTATTTTACAGCATTAAAAAAACTGGGAATAAGTTTTTCTGATAAAAATATGAAAAATGGATTTGGAGATAATCTGGAATTTTATGTTGATAAAAAAATAGAAGAAGAATTTGTACAAAAATATGATTTGAAAGACGGAAGTTATTTTGTGTTGGCTCCAGGAGCTTCTAAATTTACAAAAAAGTGGCCTTATTATGATGAACTGGCAAAAAAGTTTCTCAAAAATGAAAGTAAATTTGTAAAAAATAATGAAAAGTTAAGAATTTTTGTGATTGGTGGAAAAGAAGATGCGAATGTTGTAAAAGCTGATGGAGATGGACGAGTGATTGATTTGTGTGGAAAAATCTCTTTTAAAGAAAGTGGAATATTACTAAAATATGCCAAAGCATCAATTGTAAACGATTCAGGCCCTTTCCATATAGCTAGAGCCGTAAAAGTCAAAACTTTTGTATTTTTTGGACCAACTGATCCAAAATTATTTTCCTTTGAAAAAAGTACATTTTTACTAAATAATCCAAACTGTCCGCCACATTCACTTTATGGAGATGACAAATTTCCTAAGAAATATGCAGATTGTATGGCTGGAATTTCTGTAGAAACTGTATTTAACAAAATTGTTAAGGAATATGACAATTAAAAATTGAAGAGAAAAATGAAAAACAAAAAGAAGAAAGAGAGAAAACCATGAAAATACTTGCATTTGAAACATCCTGTGATGAAACTTCCGTTGCAGTTGTAGAAGATGGAAAAAAGATTTTAAGCAATATTATTTCCACTCAGATTGATATTCATAAGGAATTTGGAGGGGTAGTTCCTGAAATTGCCTCACGGCATCACATTGAAAATATTTTACCAGTATTTACTGAAGCTCTGGAAAAAGCAAATTGTCAATTAAGCGATATCGATTACATCGCTGTAACAAATACTCCTGGACTTATCGGTTCCCTGCTTGTAGGCTTGATGTTCGCAAAATCCTTGAGTTATGCCAACAATATTCCGCTACTTCCAGTAAATCACATTAATGGACATATTTTCTCAAGTTTTATTGATAACGATGTAAAATTACCTGCAATATCACTAGTTGTATCAGGCGGACATACAAACTTGTATTATATTTACGAAGAAAATGGAAAAATAATTACTGATTTACTTGGTGAAACATTGGACGATGCTGTTGGAGAAACTTATGATAAAATTGCAAGAATATTGGGATTAGAATATCCAGGAGGGCCACATATTGATAGACTATCAGTAAATGGAGAAGATATTTTAAAAATAAAAAAACCAAAAATTAACGGCTACAACTTCAGTTTTAGTGGAATAAAGACTTTTATAACTAATTATGTAAATAATCAAAAGATGAAAGGTAATCCTATTTCAAAAGAAGATATTGCAAAATCTCTTCAGGAAATTATTGTAAATGTCTTATATGATAAAATATTGATAGCTGTAAAGGAAAAAGATGTGAAAACGATACTTGTCGCAGGTGGTGTTTCAGCAAATAGAAGACTTCGTGAAAAATTTTCGGAATTTAAAAATATTCAAACTAATGAAGGTAATCAAATAGAAGTTTATTTTCCAAAAATGGAATATTGCACTGATAATGCTGCTATGATAGGTGTTGCAGCTTATTATGACTTAAAGAATAATTCTCAAATTGAGCTAGAAAAACAATATGATGTAGATGCGATTTCTACTAAAAATTAGAAAAACACTAATGGCACAGTCAATAGGAAATATCGTTTTGGTTGTGCCAAAATAATAAAAAAATAATCGCTACTATTTATTATAATAACGATTATTTCGAAATTTTTTTAGAACTTTTTTATCAAATAAATACTATTTCTATACTAATTTAATCTTTTTTCTGTAAAATTAAAGATTTTTTGCTCTTTCCAAAAACAGCTCCTGTAATTTCACAGCTTCTCCATCTTCCGTATTTTCTCTAACAAATTCAAAATCTTTTGGTAACAGTTTTCTTAGCCTGTCGATGGAATTTCCCATTGCATAGCCTTTTCCAACCATTGTAAGCATTTCAAAATCATTCTCACCATCACCAAAGGCTACTGCATCCTTTAGTTCCAAGCCTTCCCTTTCTAACAAGAATTTTGCCGCCGCTCCTTTATTTGCACCTTTTGCCATAACTTCCATACAGTAATCACTTACAAAGATAACATTTACATCATCTGTTATTTTCAAGATGGCTTTTTCTAAGTTTGTAAGTTGCTCATGATCTCCAATGTAGAATATTTTTAATATATCCAAATTTTTTAATTCATTTTTTGGAACTTCCTTAAAGTCAACTTTTACATCTCTTGGAATTCTGTCATACACTTTTTGAGCCGTTCCTTTGGTAATAATCCAGTCATTTCCTGAAAAAATGTTTAGGTGTGAACCTTCTGCAATATTCTCGTAATCAAGCGCCAATATTGCTGTTGCTGCTTTACTTGACAATCCTTTTTCATATATCATATTTCCATCTGCATCAAAAATTCTTGCACCATTTGCTGCTATAACTGGAATCTTTACTTCAAGCTGTTCAGTCACATATCCAATTTGATCATAACTTCTGCCTGAGGCAATATAAAAATTTACTCCTTTTTTTATTATTTCCTTTATTACATTTTTAGTAAATTTTGTAACATGATGACCTCTGCTTAGCAAAGTTCCATCCAAATCACTAATAACTGCTTTATACATAAGTTTTCCTTCTTTCTTCAATCTTATAAATCAAATATCTCTCGAACTTTTTTGGCCATTCCATCATTTGCATTGCTTGCAATAATTTCTGTGTCTGTTAATTTTTCAAGCAATAAATAAATCGAATTTTCCATTGCAAATCCAAGCCCTGTTTGAGTTATCAAGTCATAGTCATTCAGTCCGTCCCCAAATGAAACAGCATCCTTCAATGTCAATCCATCTCTTTCCAGCAGCACTTCTGCCGCTTTGGCTTTGTTACAATCTGCAGGAAAAACCTCTAGACTTCCTTCATTTGCAAATAAAAGACTTATATTTTCCTCACCAATTACTCTTTTTATTTCATTTTCCAGTTCCAGTAATTCATCATGATCTTCTCCAAGGAAAAAGATTTTTGTAAAGTCTTGTTTTTTAAATTCTTCAGAAGTAATCTGCTGAGGGTATCTAGTTCTGTCAGGCTTCTTGTTATAAAAATATTCCCTCAAATTTTCTGTAACAAACCAGTTTGGTCCGGCATATCCAGTTATAATAATATCTTTCCCAAATGACTTATAATCAATATTCAGAACTTTATCCAAATATTCTCTTTTAAGTTTATTTGAAAAAATCTCATTTCCGTTTTCATCAAAAGCAACAGATCCATGTGAAGTAATCAAAGGGACTTGTACATCAAGCTCGTCCATAGCCTCCTTTGCTCCTAAATAATTTCTTCCAGTTGCAATATAAAACTTAATTCCTTTTTTTAACAGCAGTTTTACTGTTTTCCTAGTAAATTCACTTACTTTATGCTCTCCATTTAAAAGTGTTCCGTCCAAATCAGTTACAACAGCCTTAAACATTTGATTTTTTCTCCTTTTCTAAGTTTACATATTTTATTTTACTAAACCATTTTCTATAAATACTAAAACAAATAAAAAATTATTATATTTAAAAATTTATAAAGACAAAAAAACAAACTATAAAAATAATTTTGAAAATTCATTCATAAATTCATCTTCATCAAAAGGCTTTGATAAAAATGCCTTTGCTCCAGCTTCTTTTCCCATTTTCATATAATTTGGGAACATAACCATTGTGCTACAAATCATAATTTTGGCATCCTTGTCAAAATCCGTGATGACTTGTGTGGCTTTTAATCCATGCATTCTTGGCATGTTTATATCCATTGTTACGATTGCAGGATTTACTTTTTTATACATTTCCACAGCTTCCAGTCCATCACCTGCTTCAAATACCTTGTATCCTTGTTCCTCTAAAATATCTTTTATATCTTCCCTAATATAAGATGTATCATCTACAACTAATGCTACTTTGTTCATTATTTACCTTCCCTCTCTTATTTATTCATAAAATACTTTTTTAAAGATTAAAAATTTCCCTTACTTTCTTAGCCATTCCATCATTTGTATTACTTTCGATAACTTCTGTATCTGTCAATTTCTCAAGCAATAAATAAATCGAATTTTTCATTGCAAACCCTAATCCAGTTTGAGTTATTAAATCATAGTCATTAAATCCATCTCCAAATGAAACAGCCTCTTGTAATGTCAGTCCATCTCTTTTTAATAAAAATTCTGCTGCAACAGCTTTATCACAGTCTTTGGAAAAAATTTCCAGACTTTTTTCATTTACAAATACTATATTGACTCCTCCGTTTGTTATCTTCCGGACTTCCTTTTCTATTTCCAGCAGTTTTTCGTGCTTGCCTAAAAAAAATATTTTTGTAAAGGCAAGTTTTTCAAAGTTCTCCCATTCAATCTGCTCCGGATATTGCTTTCTATTTGGCTTTTGAGCATAAAAATAGTCCCTGGCATCTTCTGTTACGTACCAATGATTGCCTGAGAATCCATTTAAAATTATTCCCTTGTCAAATGATTTATAGTCAATTGAAAAAATTTTATCCACGTATTTTTGCTCAATATTGTTGATGTAAATTTCTAAACCATTTTCATCTATGATTCTAGCGCCATTTGATGTAATTAGTGGTATTTTAAAGCCAATTTCATCCATTATCTCTTTTGCACCAGTGTACCCACGTCCAGTTGCAATATAAAATTTTATTCCTTTTTTTAGTAATAATTCAATTGTTTCTTTCGTAAATGAACTAACTTTATGCTCTTCATTTAAAAGTGTTCCATCTAAATCACTTACAACAGCTTTATACATAATAAAATTTCCTCCTATATTGATTTTAACACATTCCACCAAAAATTTGAATTAAAATTTTAAAAACTTGCAAAAATTCATACAATAATGATACAATACTAAAAGGAATAAAAATAAATTTGTGAGGTGAAAAATATGGGAACATTTGAAGATTATTTAAAATTTGAAGTAACTGAGGCAGAAGAAGATAAAAAGCAATTAAGAATTATAGAAAAAATTTCTTTATCTGAAGAAACTGAAAAAGCTATCAAAAATATAGACAAAGATATTATAATTATTGCAGTAGCACAGGTTTACTGCCCAGATTGCCGTGCAACTGTCCCTTTCCTAAAAAAATTCAGTGACTTGAACAATAAAATAAAAATTGACTATCGTTCAAGGGAAACTGCCAAAGAATTTTTTCCAGATACAGATGAAAGAATTAAAATACCTACATTGATTTCGTATGTTGATGGAAAATACAATACTTTTTGGAATGAATTTCCAGCTGTGGTAAAAAAGGAAATGGAAGAAAATCCAGAAAGCTTTGAGGATATTAAATACAACTTCCGAATTGGAAAGTTTAATGCACAAATTGAAAAAGAATTAGTTGACTACTTAACTTCTTTATAAAGAAAAAAAGCAGGGAATAAGAAGATTTACATGCTCTTTCCTTGCTTCTTATACATTCAATTATTGTACTTAAATTAAACAATATACTGTATACAGCCCAATCAAAAATAAGTTTCACATATTGAAAAAATATAAAAAATTTGATATAATCATTTGAACTAGAAAATAAAAGTTGAAAAGCGCCAGTCCTTTTGGGATAATTAATTAGGAAAAATATTGCTTTAAAAGGAGACGAGGGAAAAGAGTTATCGAATTATCGGCGGATGCTCTTTAGGTGGTTACAACCTTAATGATACACAAAAATTCTGAGTAATTGGAGTTACAAAGGTATTATAGTAGCATTTTCTAGTAATTTTATATTATTGAAGGAGAAAATTATGTGTGGAATTGTAGGTTACATTGGAGCTAAAAATGCTCAGGAATTTGTTATTGACGGGTTAGAAAAGTTGGAGTACAGAGGATATGATTCAGCTGGAATTGCTGTTAATACTGGAAATGAGAAATTTGAGATTGTAAAAAAAGTGGGAAGATTGCAGAATCTAGCTGATGAACTAGAAAAACATCCGCTTTTAGGGACAGTTGCGATAGGGCATACAAGATGGGCAACACATGGTAAGCCATCTGATGAAAATTCACATCCTCATTTTAACAAGGATAAAACATTAGTTGTTGTTCATAACGGAATTATTGAAAATTATCTGGAACTAAAAAAAGATTTAGTTGCAAAAGGGTATGAGTTTAAATCAGAAACTGATACAGAAGTTGTGGCACATTTGCTAGATGAACTTTATACAGGAGACTTGCTTGAAACAGTAAAGAAATTGTTAAAAGTTATAAAAGGTGCGTATGCACTTGGAATTATGTCTGTAAACGAGCCTGACAGAATTATTGCGGCAAGAAAGGAAAGTCCACTTATTGTAGGGCTTGGAGATGGAGAAAACTTTATTGCGTCAGATATTCCTGCAATTTTGAAATATACTAGAGATGTATACTTGATTGAAAATAATGAAATTGTGGAAATAAAAAAAGACTCTGTAAAAATTATGGATGTAGACGGGAATGAGATAAAAAGAGACATAACTCATATTGAGTGGGATTTGGAAGCTGCTTCTAAAGGTGGATATGAGTATTTTATGGAAAAAGAAATTTTTGAACAGCCAGAAGTGCTTATAAAAACTTTGAACAGCAGAGTTGACGAAAATTATAACATTAATTTTGATGATGCAGGGCTTACAAAGGAATATTTGGAAGGAATTAATGATATTTATATTGTAGCTTGTGGAACCGCTTACCATGCTGGGCTTGTTGGAAAGTATATTATTGAGAAAAAAACAAGAATCCGTGTGGATGTCGACATTGCATCAGAATTTAGATATAGAAATCCTGTAATTAATGATAACGCTTTAGTTATTGTGTTAAGCCAGTCTGGAGAAACTTTAGATACGCTTGAAGCTATGAAAGAGGCAAAAAGACATGGAGCAAGAGTTGTTGCAATTACAAACGTAGTTGGTTCTTCGATAGCAAGGGAAGCAGATCATGTTATTTACACTTGGGCAGGGCCTGAAATTGCTGTTGCCTCTACAAAGGCGTATACAACTCAGATGGTTATTTTATACTTGATGGCAATAGACTTTGCATATAAATTTGGAAAAATTACAAAAGATGAAGCTACTGAGAACATTAAGAAATTATATGAAGTGGAACAAAGCATTCAGAAAATGCTGGAATATAATGAAAAAATAAAAGATGTTGCAGATAAGATTAAAGATAATGAAAGCATGTTCTATCTTGGACGTGGGCTTGACTATGTAATTGCTGTAGAAGGTGCATTAAAATCTAAAGAAATTTCATATATTCATTCAGAAGCTTTTGCCTCTGGAGAATTAAAACACGGAACTATAGCACTAATTACAGATGGAGTGCCAGTTGTTGTAAATGTTACACAGTCGGACTTGTTTGAAAAATCAGTATCAAATATAAAAGAAGTTACCTCAAGAGGAGCTTATGTTATTGCGATTGCGAAAGAAGGAAATACAGTTGTAGAAGAAGTGGCTGATGAAGTGTTCTATATTCCAAATGTAGAAGATGACTATGCGGGATTTCCTACAATCGTAATTCATCAGTTATTGGCATATTATTTATCAAAATTAAAAGGAAATGATGTTGATAAACCAAGAAACTTGGCAAAATCAGTAACTGTGGAATAGGATAATTAGTTAATAATTATAAATAATAATAAAAATGGAGGAAAGAATTATGAATTTTGATGATTTGAAAAAAGGAGCAGAAGATGCTCTTAAAAAAACAGTAGATGGAGCAAAGGACTTAGCTGATAAAGCCGCTGATAAAACAAAAGAATTTGCAGAAAGTGAAGTTGCTCAAAATATTAAAAAAGGAACTGAAGATGTTCTAGACAAAACAGTAGAAGGAGCAAAAGATTTAGCAGAAAAAGCTGCAAATAACAAAATTGTTCAAGATGTTAAAAAAGGAGCAGAAGAAGCATTAGACAAGACAGTAGAAGGAGCTAAGGGATTAGCAGATAAAGTTACTGGAATGTTCAAAAAATAGTAAAAACAAAAATGTAATAAAAAAGGTTAGTTGGAGTATCAATTTTGGTACTCCATATATTTTTTATTTATTTTTTTTAAAATTCTTTGTTATTTTTTATGAAATTTGGTATAATTAGCTTAAATAAAAATAAACTTGGGTTATGAATTTGAAAAAAGTCAGGAGAATTGAGAATAAGAAGTATTTATCAGTTGATATAAAAGAGACTTTTAAATATAAATAAAAGAAAGCATGAAAAAGTCTGGAATACATAAACTAAAAATTGGTATATCGTTTTGGAAAAAAGATGCGAAAGCGGGGATTGAAGAGGAGTAAAAGAGAAATGTGGCAGGAATTGGACGAAAGGCCTGCGATTTTGGAAAGGAAGTTTTGTGAAAATAGTAAAAAATTATTATGACAGGTTTAAGGTTTTAAATCCCCAATATTCAGAAATAAAACTGGGGATTATTGCTGCTATTATTATTTATTTTATTGCAAGGATTTTTTTTGTGGTAGAAATTTCAAGGGATATGATAATTTCACTTTTGGTATTTGTAATATCAATGACTCTTCACGAAGTGGCGCACGGATATGTGGCATATAAATTTGGTGATGATACTGCCAAAAGAGAAGGAAGAATTACCCTAAATCCTCTTAAACATATTGATTTGACAGGAATAATTCTACCAGTTCTTATACTTTTGAGCGGATTCAAATTTTTGGTAGGATGGGCAAAGCCTGTTCCAGTTAATTTTTATAATTTAAGACCGCATCGGCTAGGACTATTCTGTGTTGCAGTTGCTGGAATAGTAGTAAACTTTATTCTTGCAGGAATTTCACTTGTATTTTTAAAACTAGGTAGTAAATACCTGGATATGGATAATATTTTTATGACAGTCATGATTTATGTTTATGTAATAAACCTTTTGCTTGGACTGTTCAACTTAATACCAATAACTCCGCTTGATGGAGGTAGAATAGTTTATTCTTTTTCGGGAAATAAAATTAGAGAGTTTTATAATAAAATTGAAAGATATGGAATTTTGATCATATTTGTAATTGTTTATTTGAGTGGATCTCGTTTAACACAAGGTTTCTTAGTGATTGTGGATTTTTTTTTGAAACTTGTAGGAATAGATATTAGTTTAATTTTTTGAAAAATTATAAGAAAATTCAAAAAAATATTTTAAAAATCAAAAATATAGGATATAATATAGTAATGTAATTTAGGAGATGAGTTTAAATATTAGAAAAAATGTTTTTATCAAAATTTAAGGATGTGGTAAAGATGAAAAAATTATTTTTGATTTTAGGAATATTTTTTGCAATAAATTTTGAGATGTACGGATTTACACAAAAGGAAAAAATTCAGGAAACTTTATCAAAGCTTGGTATAAAGCAGGCTTTAATTGATGAAACAATAGCTTTGGATTATGAAATTCGAGATACAGAATATTTTGAAAATGATGAAAAAATTATTCGTGAAAGAGTGGCAAAACTTGAAAAACTTCTTCAGAAGGATGAGAGAAACTATATAGCTGCTCAAGCTCTAATTACTATTTTTGAATCTAAAATAAGTGGAGATTATAAAAAATATCTTGACTTATTTGTAAAGTATACACCTTATGAATACGAAAAAACTTTTTCAAAAATGATGTACGCTCTAGATAAGGGAGATATGTCAAATTTTGAAAAATATATGGATGAAATTCCTAAAAAATATAATAATCCAGTTATAATAGCGTTGTCAAAAATTTTTGTTGCAAGAGATTTTAATGAAAAGCAGATGTTGACAGAAAAAATCCTAAAATTACTTAAAAATGAAAACGAAAGAAAAAAAGTTGGAGTTTCTGATGAGGAATATTATCTCATGAAGCTGACTTACTATCTGAATAAGATACGTAGCAACTTTGATAAGGGAGAAGTAAAACAGGCTGTTGCAGAATATTTGGATAATGTCGTAAATGATGATGTTAGTGAAGAAATACGGAATTATAATCTTCGAGCTGAAGTGATACTTTATTTCAACGTTGTAATAATGAACGAAGAAATAAAGGAAGATTTGTTAAAAATAAGCAATGGAGCGAAGCTGGAAGATACGTGGATTGCGAAAAAAATTCAGAAAGAAACTGAAAAAGACAAGGATTTTTTGTCAAAAATGGTAAATTAAGAATAGGAGGAATTTATGAAAAGATTATTTGTATCATTATCGTTGCCGTTATTTTTTACCCTTAATACTGAATTATCAGCATATACAAGAGCGGAACTGATACAGGACAGGCTTTCAAAAATTGGAATAAGACAGGATGTTATTGATGAAACAATAAAATTCCAGTATGACATCAGAGATGAGAAAAACTTCTTTAATGAAGATGGACAAGAAAATGAAAATTTTTTAAAGTTGAAGGAAATTTATGAAAAAGATGAGAGAAATGAAACATTAGGAGCAGTTCTTGTTGGAGCTTATATGGTGGGTGAAAAAAAGGATTTTAAAAAGGCGAGAGAGTATATGGATAAAATTGCTCCGTATTCAAAACCGTTTGATAAATTATCTAATGAATTTACATACTATAAGTTAAAAGGCGATGAAAAAAATGCAAAATTGTATTATAATCTTCTGAAGAAACGTTATAAAGGTTCAGTTGCAATGGAATTAATAGATATGCTGGAAAATAATTTGGATATGGTAATGTTTATTGATACATTGGGTGAATTTTTTACAGGAGAGGAAGATAAGGATACAAGTGAAGTAAATGACTTGCCTGGTGGATTTTCATACGATGATAAGAAAGGTATAATCCAGAATAAGGACGATGCAGATAATTCTCAGACTGAAGAGGAAGAAATTGACGATAGCCGAACTTATATTCAGAATGTAAAAGAAATTTTGGATAATGGAAAAGAAACTTTAGAGAGCCAAAAAGATGAAATTAACAAATATCAACGTATAATTAACTATTTTAAAATAGCAAAAAATCAGAAGGAGTTTGGTATTCCAGATGATTATATAAGAGGATTTAAGCTAAAAATTGCAGAAGTAAAAATTGCAAAAAATATGATGAACTATGGGATAGAAAATGCTGTAAAATATTATCTTGATAATGTTTCAACAAAAGATGTGAGCTATGAGGACGTTTATTTTAACGAACAGTCAGAGTTGGCATTGTATCTTGCAGTTGCCCAAATGCTTTCCGTTGCTGATGATAACGTAATAGCAAAATATCGGAAAGACTTTGAAAACACAAGAGTAATTAAGCTGCTGGATGAAGTTTTAGAAAATGAGAGAAAAAAGGAAAAAGAGAAGGCTGGGAAGACTCAAAATAAAAATCATATAAAAAGCTAATTACTGCTGTATAAGAGTCAGAATTAAAACTAAAATATTAAGCGAAATAAAAGGATATTCAATAGTGTAATTTAGAATTCGGAATTATTATAAAATAGTAAAATGTTAAAATAAAAAGGAGAATTGGTAAAAATGAAAAAAAGTAAAAAATTAATTGGAATAGCATTACTTTTGATGAGTATGAGCTATATTGGAAATGCAAGGACAATGAATGGAGCTGGGAAAAATCAAAATGTTAAAAAAACGGCTGCTGTAAAAAATAATACAAAAGAATTAAACAGTCAGGAATATGCACAAGTTTTGAGTAATTTTCGGAAAACGGCTGAAAGATATTGGAAAACGGGAGACAAAATCAGCCTTGTTGATGATTATGTAAATGATATTGAAAATGCAAAAGTTTCCGAAAAAGCATTGGAAGATAATAAAAAAGCTGATACGGAAGTATTTGGCATGGTTGAAGTGGCAATATTTATGAAAAGTATGTATTCTGATGGAGTAGAAGCTAAAAATCTGACAGATGCCGATTATAAGAGAATACAAAAGAAATTCGCAAGTACAAATAAATTTAAGCAGTTGGAAGGATATGTGCAGATACAGCCAGTAACTCAATAAGAAATTATAGAAACTCAGATGAACTTAATTGCAAAAATAGGTTGTCTGAGTTTTATTTTTATGATAACATAATAATATCTTTAAATTTATAGAACGAAAGGAGGAGAAGCTTGAAAACAGTAAAAAAAGAAACAATAATTGAATTTGAAGAAAAAAAATCAAAATTTATTGGCTACATTAAGCCAGTTTCGACAGTAGCTGAAGCTGAAAAGTTTATTGATTCAATAAAAAAAATGCATCCAAATGCAACTCACAATGTCCCACTTTACAGAGTAATGGAAAATGGACAGGAATATTTTAAGTACAATGATGATGGAGAACCAAGCAATACAGCGGGAAAACCAATGGCGGAAATACTTAACATTTTAGACGTGTATAATGTGGCAATAGTTGCAACAAGATATTTTGGAGGAATAAAGCTGGGGGCAGGCGGACTTATAAGAAATTATGCAAAAACTGCGAAATTAGCTGTCACTGAGGCAGAAATTACAGAATATGTGGAAAAATCCATTTTCATTTTAGATTATGACTATGAATATACTTCAGAAATGGAGGTATTTTTAAATGGAAATAGTCAAAATTTCGGAATAGAAATATTGGAAAAAAATTATTCAAATAGGGTAACAATGAAAATATCAGCAAATGATGAAATTGAAAAGGAATTAAATAGCTTACAGAAAATCATTGTAATAAAAGTGTAAAAAATAGCTAATTTTGAAAGAAAATAATTTTTTTTGAAAAAGTTGTTGACAAATAAAATCAAATATGATATTATATTTCTTGTCTGTTAGTAGTAATAACAAATAAGGGAATGGATGTGCGGCCTTCGTCTAGTGGTTAGGACCTCGGGTTTTCATCCCGGTAACAGGGGTTCGATCCCCCTAGGCCGTACCAAATATAAAATTAAATAATTAAAATATTAAATGGTGAATATTTATGGTCGCATAGCTCAGCTGGGAGAGCACCTGCCTTACAAGCAGGGGGTCATTGGTTCGATCCCAATTGTGACCACCATTATGGAGGTGTAGCTCAGTTGGTTAGAGTGCTTGCCTGTCACGCAAGATGTCGCGAGTTCGAGTCTCGTCACTTCCGCCATTTAATGCCGCTTTAGCTCATCTGGTAGAGCAACTGACTTGTAATCAGTAGGTGGTTGGTTCGAGTCCGACAAGCGGCACCACTATTTAAAATTTAGAATGTTGTGGAGAGGTTCCCGAGTGGCCAAAGGGATCAGACTGTAAATCTGCCGGCTCAGCCTTCGAAGGTTCGAATCCTTCTCTCTCCACCATTTTTTTTTATAAAAATAAAAATTGTTATAAATATTAAATTATAATTCGTAGGAGGAATTATCAACTATGGTTAGAAAAATAAAAGGAGCAGGAAATAAATCTGGTGGAAATCAACAGGATATAATCAAACAAGCTCAAGTAATGCAACAAGAAATGTTAAAAATTCAAGAAGGATTAAAAGATAAATTTGTAGAAACATCTGTTGCTGGTGGAGGAATTACTGTAAAAGCAAATGGACAGAAAAAAATTGTAGATTTATCAATTTCATTAGATGTGTTAAAAGATGCAATTGAAGAAAATGACGCAACTATTGTTTCAGATTTAATTATAAATGCAGTAAACGAAATCTTGGATAAAGCTGAAGAAATGGCTGAAAAAGAAATGGAAGTAGTTACTGGTGGAGTAAGTATTCCAGGATTATTCTAGTAAAAAATTATAACATATAAATAAATTTAAAGGAGGATACGTTATGTCAGAAACTAATTTACCTGAAAATGCAGCAAATGGAAATCCTAAATACAATAAAGCAATTTATTGCTTATTAGCTTGGTTTTTAGGATGTTTTGGAATTCATGCATTTTATGCAGGAAGAAAACAAGAAGGAATATATTTTTTAATAGCAGGAATAATAGGAATGTTAACAGCTTTTCTTTTTATCGGTGGTATAATTCTTTTAGTTGAATTTGTAATATGTGTTATTCAAATAGTAAAAGCTATACAAAAACCAGCTGATGAATTTGGAAGAATATCAGACTAGTAAGTTTTAAAAATATTTAAAAATAGAAAATCAATAAATAATTTTTATTGATTTTTTTTTTGGAAAATTTAAGGGAGAAATAAATGAAAAAAAATGAGAAATTTGAAAAGAAGAAAAATATTAATAAGATGATAATATTAATGTTTTTATGTATTATTGTTTATAATTTAGGGCATCCTGCTACACCTGCACTAATTGAAGTGAGAGGGTGGAAAAAGAGTATTTCGGGGGAACTTCTGGCATTTATGAGTACAGCGATGTTTATTTCTTCGCCTTATTTGGGGGCCTTAGCGGATAGAGTTGGGATGAAGAGGATATTTGTCTTTATGCCAATTTGTTATGGGATGTCACAGCTTATTTTTGGGTTTGGGACAAATGTACCGTTTATATTTTTGGCACGTATGATTTCGGGATTTGCATCTGGAGGAACATATGCTGTGGCATTTGGATATGTGAGTCAGCTTTCTGAAAAAGGCGAGAAAGCAAAAAATATTGCAAAAGTAAGTTCTGCAACTGTAATTGGTGGAGCAATTGGGCAGAAAATAGGAGGATATGCTGCAACTGCTACGAATGATCCGAGAACATCCTTTGCACTACAATTTATCGGTGGAAGCATTGTTTCGATAATTATTTTACTGATAATGAAGGAAATTGTGAAAAAGAATGATGATTTGGAAGAAAGAAGTAAAAAGGACTTAAATCCATTTGCAACCTTTAGATATATTAAGGAGTTAGACGGGTATTCCAAGTTCTTCTGTCTTATAATTTTACTTTCAGGAATAGGAATTTATTCTTATGGAAGCGCTTTAAACTATTTTTTGAAATTTTATGAAAAAGTTTCTTCTGATACGATTGGAACTTTTGTTATGTGTTCGTCATTACTTGCTTTTTTTGGAACTGCATTTTTGCTGGGAAAACTACTGAAAAAATTTAAGGAAAAAAGTATCTATAAATTTTTGATTTTTGTTGGAATAATATTGATGGCAGTGATTTTATTTAGAGTTAAATTAGGTGTAACTCCATATCTTTTGATGGCTGTTTATACGATGACTTATGAAATTGTACGTTCTCTTGGAAATACTATTATTGCTCAGAGATATAAAGAAAATCAAGGGAAAATATTGGGAGTTGCTTCTGCAGTAGGTTCTCTTGGAACTGCAATTGGTTCACTTCTTTCAGGGCATTTATTAAATTTTAATCCTTTTTTACCGTTTGTTGTGAATATCATTGTGATGTTTTTTGTGCTGGTTTTAATTTTAGTAAAAAAATTGTAATTTTTTTGATTTTGATATTTGTTAAATTAAATAAATGTGGTAAAATTAATATAGAATAGAAAAATTTTTGGAGATATTTAGTTTAAAATAAACTACAAAAATAATAGAAGTTAAAATTGTTTAAATAAAATTTTTAGGAGGCATACCATGGAATATATGAAAAAATATGAATACTGGTTAAATTCAGAAGCTGTTGATGAAAAAGACAAGGAAGAATTAAGAAGTTTAGCTGGAAATGAAAAGGAAATCGAAGACAGATTTTTTAAAGATTTGAGCTTTGGAACTGGTGGAATTAGAGGTGTTCGTGGGATTGGAACTAACAGAATTAATAAATATGTAATTAGAAAAGCAACTCAAGGGCTTGCAAATTATATGCTGAAATTCGATGAAAAATTGGCAAAAGAAAAAGGAATTATAATTGCTCACGACTGTAGAATTGGTTCAAGGGAATATGCATTGAATACTGCAAGAGTTATGGCTGCTAACGGAATTAAGGCATATATTTATGAAGACTTGCGTTCTACGCCTGAATTGTCATTTGGAGTAAGATATAAAGGTACTATGGCTGGGATTGTCGTAACTGCGTCACATAACCCTGTGGAATATAACGGATACAAGGTTTACTGGGATGATGGAGCTCAAGTTGTAGATCCTCATGCACCTGCGATTGTTGCTGAAGTTAATAAAATTCAGACTCTTGAAGAAATTAAAGTAATTTCTGAAGCAGAAGGAAGAGAAAAAGGATTAATTATTCAATTGGATGGAAAAATTGATGATGATTATTTAGATGCAATAAAAACACAAACTTTAAAAACAAATATTCCGGGAAAAGAAAACTTTAAAATAGTTTACACTCCACTTCATGGAACTGGTGGACGTCCAATGAAACGTATTTTATCTGATTTTGGGTATAATTTTGAAGTTGTGAAGGAACAAATTGAGCCAGACGGGAACTTTCCAACTGTAACTTATGCAAATCCTGAAGAAAAAGCGGCATTTAAGCTTGGAGTAAAATTAGCTGATGAAATTGGGGCAAAAATAGTTATGGCAAATGATCCCGATGCAGATAGAATTGGTATTGCTGTAAAAGATGATAAAAATGAATGGTATTATCCAAATGGAAACCAAGTTGGATTATTGTTACTGCAATATCTTCTAAATAATAAGAAAGACATTCCTGCAAATGCAAAAGTTATAACAACAGTTGTTTCTACACCGATGATTGATGTAGTTGCACCTTCAAAAAATGTTGGAGTTATGAAAACATTGACAGGATTTAAATATATTGGAGAAAAAATTAGACAATTTGAAAATAAGGAATTGGATGGAACATATTTATTTGGATTTGAGGAAAGTTACGGATATTTGATCGGAACACATGCAAGAGATAAGGATGCACTAGTAACTTCAATGGTAATCGCTGAAATGGCTGCTTACTATGATTCAATCGGAAGTTCAATTTACGAAGAATTACAAAAATTATATAAAGAATTTGGATATTATCTAGAAGGAATAAAATCTGTAACCCTTAAAGGAAAAGATGGAATTGAACAAATGGCTGCTCTTATGACTAATTTGAGAGAAAACGTAAAAGACGAACTGATTGGTAAAAAGATTAAAATTAAACGTGATTTCTTTTCACACAAAGAATACAACTTGGAAACAGGAGCAGAAACTGAAATAAAATTACCAAAAGAAAACGTTTTACAATTTGTTCTGGAAGACGATACTTACATTACAGCCCGTCCATCTGGAACAGAGCCAAAAATCAAATTCTATTTTAGTGTAAATGCAGATTCAAATGAAAATGTAAAAGCAAAACTTGATAAAACAATGGAAGAATTTTCAAAATTTTTAGGATTATAATTTTTTAAAGAGATCAGAAGATTACTTAAACTAAATGTTTAATTTTTTGACAAAAGTTTAGTTTTTCTGATCTTTTTTATTAGAAAGCTATAGATATTTTGTAATAAAAAAAATAATAAAATTTTTAGAGAGAATTTGTGGAAAGAATAAAGTATGGAAAAAATAAAAGAGAAAAATATTGATGCGATATATATTCATATCCCATTTTGTGACAAAAAATGCGGATATTGTGATTTTTGTACGTATATTAATATGGAGAAAGAATATAGAAAATATGTAGATTATTTGATTAGGGAAATGAGAATGTATCCCAAATATAAGTATGATACGATTTATTTTGGTGGAGGAACGCCGTCATTACTGCCAGTTGAGATGATAAGAGAAATAATGGATGAACTGGAGTGGAGTGAAAATGCCGAAATTACTTTGGAATTAAATCCAACGGATATGACTTTGGAAAAATTGAAGGAAATTCGGGAAATTGGGATAAATAGGCTGAGTATTGGGATACAGAGCTTTCAGAATCACGTTTTGAAATTTATTGGAAGACAGCATAGTTCAGAAGATGCGATAAATGTCTATAAAATGGCTAGAGAAGCTGGATTTGAGAATATAACTGTGGATTTGATGTTTGGAATTCCTAATCAAAGTATTGAGGATTTGCAGAAGGATTTGAATATTTTGAAAGAATTAAAGCCTGAAAATGTGTCAATTTACTCGCTTATCTGGGAGGAAGGGACTGTTTTCTGGAGTAAATTGCAAAAGGGGATTCTGTCGGAAATTGATCAGGATGTAGAAGCTCAGATGTATGAGATGATTATTGAGTTTTTTAATGAAAATAGGTATTGTCATTACGAAATATCAAATTTTGCACGGATTGATGGGAATTTTGAGCAAAATAAAAATATCAGTGAAAATTGTGATTCAGAAAATAAAATAGGTTTTCAAAATTTTTCAGAAATTAAGAATAATGAAGAAATATTGAAAAATTTGGAAGATTTTGAAATAATTAAGAAAAAACAGAAAAATAGTGGAAGACACAATTTGAAATATTGGAGAAATGTAAAGTTTGTTGGTGTAGGAATGAGTGCTGCTAGCTATTACAGTGGAAATAGGCATAGTAATGTAAGAACATTTAAGAAATATTATGATTTGATTGATAGTGGAAATTTGCCAATTGATGAAAATACAATTGAAATTGTAGATGAAATCGAAAGTGAAAAATTGAAGAAAATGCTGGGGCTAAGATTAATTCAAGAGGGAATTGAATATTCTGAGGATGAGAAAGTTGAAAAACTTATAAAAAATGGACTACTTGAAAAATTTGTTGTGAGAAAAGTTGAATTTTTAGATAAAAATACCAGAAAAACTGAAAAAAATATCGTAACAAAAGAAAAAGAAATAAAAAATAAAGTTAAAAATAATGAAGATTTAGATGGAAATATTGTAAAAAATGCTTATGAAATAAGGCTTAGATTAACAAAAAGAGGAATGTTACTCGCAAATGATGTATTTGTTGAATTTATTTGAAAAAAAGGTTATAATAGTGTTATTGTAAAATATGTAGCAAGTCAAAAGGAGCAGGAATGGAACTTGATAATATAAAAATTCAGCAAAATTATAATAAAATTTTTGAAGATATAAAAAAATATTCACCGTATCCTGAAAAAGTAAAAATTTTGTTTGTTAGTAAATATTTTGATGTGGAAAAGCATAAGGCTATAATTGATATGGGTTATGATTATTTTGGTGAAAATCGGGCTCAGCTTTATCGAGATAAGCTAAATGAATTTTCAGATGAAAAATATAAAAATATCAAATGGGATTTTATTGGAAGGTTGCAAAAAAATAAAATAAAGTATATAATTAATAGTGTGAATTTAATACATTCGATTGATTCTTATGAACTTTTAGAAGAAATAAATAAAAAAGCTATTGAGAATAATAGAGTTATAAACGGATTAATTCAAATCAATGTTTCAAAGGAAGAATCCAAAACAGGAATTTATATTGAAGACTTTAAAAAAGATAGTGAAAAATATTTTTCTATGAGTAACGTAAAAATAGAAGGTTTTATGACAATGGCTCCATATGAAGCTTCACAGCAGGAAATAAACAGTTATTTTTTAAAGATGAGAGAGCTAAAGGAAGAGTATCAAAAAAAATATAATTACATTACCGAGCTTTCTATGGGAATGTCGAATGATTATATTGAAGCATTAAAAAATGGTGCGACAATAATTAGGATAGGAAGTAAATTATTTGAATAGGAGGTTATGCTTTGGGACTTAAAAGAAAATTAATGGAGTTTTTTGGTGATGATATTGAAGATGATGAAGATGAGTTATCTGAAGAATTGTCAAATGATGAAAAAAGAAGTGACAGTAGAACAGCCGCAACAAAATCAGCAGTCTAAAGTTCAGCAAAAAGCAACAGTAAATCGTGTGGAACAGGAAAAACAGCCAGAAGAAAAAAAAGGAATAGGAAGTCTTTTTGGCGTAGGAAAAAAGGAGGAAATTGTAAAGATGCCATCGTCTAAAGTAAGCTATGTTTCGATTATAAGACCGAAAGTTTTTGAAGATTCAAGATTAATCGCAGATGCAATAAAAGAAAATAAAGTTGTAACATTCAGCTTGGAATTTTTAGAATATGAAGTGGGACAAAGAGTAATAGATTTTGTAAGTGGAGCGGCGTATGCAATGAACGCTCATCTATCAAAGGTTACTGACAAAGTTTTAACTTCTATTCCAGTTGGAATTGACTATGAAGATATTGATGCCTCATTGGGAGAAGAGTCAAGAGACAGCAATTTATTATAATTAAATATTGAGGATATTAAGTTAAGTTTTGAAATTTAGCTGCTTTTTTTGAGATGTTTTCTCATTTAAAGCAGTATTTTTTAATAAATTCATAAAGTGAAAAAGAAATTATCAATTAAAATAGTTTGAAATAAATATAAAAAAAAGAAAATTAGGAGAATAGATAAATGGGAATGGTTTTTACAATAGTAATTTTGGGATTAATTATATTTTTGCATGAATTGGGGCATTTCGCAACAGCTAAATATTTTGGGATGCCTGTTACTGAATTTGCGATTGGAATGGGGCCAAAGATTTTTTCGTTAAAAAAGAATGAGACGACTTATTCAATCAGAATTTTGCCTTTAGGAGGATTTGTTAATATTGAGGGAATGCAGCATGAAAGGTTCGATTTGGAAGTATTTAAGAAGGAAAAAATGGATGAGATTATTGAGGAATTGAAAAATGAAACAGGTAACAAAGATAATGAAATTGAAGATGAAAAATTTATTGATGAAGTAGAAAGAAGGCTTAGCAAGGTTGTAGAAAAGGAATTAAAGAGACAGGAAAATATTCAAAAAAATGGATTTTTTGCCAAGTCGCCGTTTAGCAGATTTGTTGTGCTGATTGCGGGAGTTGTGATGAACTTTATCTCTGCATTGGCAGTATTGTTTATAATTCTTTCAGTAGCAGGAGTGCTGCCGCCTAAATATTCTCAAGCTATAGTTGGAGGAGTTGAGCAAAGTTCAAAAGTAAATGGAAGATTGAAGGTAAATGATAAGATTTTGGCAATTAATGGTAAAAATATATCCAATTGGAGTGAAATGACAAAAAGAATTGGAGAAATTAGTAAAAATTATAAAAATGAAGATATAGCTCTAAAAATCTTGAGAGATAATAAGGAAATTACTGAAAATGTAAAATTAACTTATAACGAGGAAGTAAAAGGAAACATACTTGGAGTACATCTTTTAAGCCAAAAATCAACAATTGGAGAAAGAGTAAAAATTAGTTTTTCTATGTTTGGAGATTATTTTAAAATAACACTTGATGGTGTGAGAATGCTTATAACAGGAAAAGTGGCAATGAAGGAAATGACAGGGCCTGTAGGACTTCCTAAGATAGTTGGCGAGGCTTATGGGCAAGGAGGGATTTTTGCTATGCTTGGAGTATTTGTATTAATTTCCATAAATATTGGAATTATGAACTTGCTTCCAATTCCAGCGCTTGACGGGGGAAGGCTGATATTTGTCATTCCTGAATTTTTTGGAATAAAAGTAAATAAAAAAATAGAAGAAAAAATACATATGATTGGAATGATATTTTTACTTGTTTTGATGTTGGTTATTGTATTTTTTGATGTTACCAAGTATTTTCAATAAAGAGGAGAATAAATTAGATGGCAGATTTTATACAGAAGACAAAAAGGCTTGTAAAGCTTTCTTCAGTAATTGCTCAATATGGGTTTGATGAACTATTTAAAAGGGGAGACTTGGAAAAGTATATTCCTAGAAATATAAAAAGGAAATACAGCGACAAGATTGATGAAATAAATGCCTGTACTTTTTATGAAAGAATAAGAATGGCGATTGAGGAAATGGGGCCTGTATATGTAAAATTTGGGCAAATGTTAAGTAATCGAAAAGATATTTTGCCTGAAGAGATGCTTTTACAGCTTCAAAAATTACAAGATAATGTGGAGATTGAAGAAGTAGATGTAAGAAAAAAAATGAATCTCGAACTTGGAATAGAAGTAGATGATTATTTTTCTGAAATAGAGGAAGAACCAATGGCATCAGCTTCAATAGGGCAGGTGTTTAGAGGAAAATTAAAAAATGGGGAAAAAGTTGTTGTAAAGATTCAAAGAGAAAATATAAAGCCTGTAATTGAAGCAGATTTGGAAATTATGAAAAATCTTGCAAAAGCTTTGGAAAATTATTATGAAGAAATGAAAAAAATGAATATTGCAGATGTTGTGGAAAGTTTTGAAAAAATGCTCAATGAGGAGCTTTCACTTAGTAACGAGCTTCGTAATATAGAGCGTTTTGCAAATAATTTTAAAGGGGACGAGAGAATTCACGTTCCAATCGTATATAAACATCTTTCCAATAACCATATTCTTACAATGGAAATGATAGAAGGCTTTAAAATTACTGATAAGGAAAAAATAGTAGAAATAGGGAAAAAACCTGAAGAAGTTGCAAGAACTGGACTTGATTTGTATTTGGTACAGTTTTTAAAACACGGATTTTTTCATGCTGACCCTCATCCTGGCAATATTTTTATAAAGGAAAATGGGCAAATTGTATTTATTGATTTTGGTGCAATGGGAAGACTTTATCCAAATGAGCGAGAACTTTTAATAAATGTGATTATTTATTCATTGAAAAAAGATGTAAAAAAAATGATTGAAATTATACGTAAGCTGGCAATAAAATTTGAAGTTGCAGATGAAAGAAAGTTTGAACGTGAACTTTACGGATTGATTGAGATGGTGGACGGAAATTCATTGGAAAGTATAGATATTGTTACGATTTTTGAAAAGGCAAGGAAAATATTCAGCGATAACCAAATTCTGCTTTCTGAAGATATTTATCTGTTAATAAAGGGAATTGGTCAAATTGAAGGAATTGGACGGCATTTGGATCCAAGTCTTAATATAACGGGAATTATGCGGCCATATATGGATAAAATAGCAAGAGAGCGGATGAATCCAGTAAATATTTTTAAAAAGGGAACAGAAAAATTGGAAACATTTTCTGATAACTGGCTAACTTTACCTACAGATTTAAAAAATATTTTGGAAAAAATTCAAAAAAATGAATTAAAACATAAGCACGAAATAATTGGTTTTGAGAAATTTCAAAAGACTTTTGAGCAATTAGTACTAGCAATTATTATTTCATCAATATTTGTGGGTTCATCAATACTAGCTCTAGCAAACATTCCTCCAAAAATATTTGGAATTTCTGGATTGGGATTATTAGGATTTGTTATTGCAGGAATTATGGGAGTAAATTTATTTTTTAAAAGTAAAAAATAAGTACTGGCAAAATAAAAACTATTTTTTTAGGACTATAATTAGTCAATTTAAAAAATAAAGGAGAGTTGCCATGGAAAATAATGTTTTATTAGCAACATTTGAAAATCAGCTAAGCGCATTTGAGGTTCTGGCTGACATAAAGACAAAATATTCAGGGGAAAATTATGTAATTACTCAGGCTGCAGTTGTAAGAAAGGAAGACGATAAGCTGGGTTTCAAGGATGGATTCGAAGTAAATGCAAATGGAAATATAGGATTTTTAAACGGAGGGCTTCTTGGAGGTCTTATTGGAATTATCGGAGGTCCGTTGGGAGTTATTTTTGGTGGAGCAGTAGGAGCTATGATAGGCGAAAGTCAAGGTGAAAAGGCTGACAAGAAAATAATAAGCATATTTGAAGATGTTTCAAAACACCTTGTAAATAACCATTATGCATTGATTTTGTTAACTTCCGAATCAGGGAATACAGAACTGGATAATTTTTTGAATAAATACAATCCTGAAACAATCCTTCGAAAAGATGCCAAAGTTGTTCAGAAAGATTTAGAATTTGCAAAAGAATATGAATCAAAACTAAAAACAGATATCGAATATAAGGAATTAAAAGAAAAATTTGAAAGCAAGTCAAAAGAAGTAAAAGAAAATTTAGCTGATTTTTCAGAAAAGGTAAAAGCTAACGCAGAAGCATTTACAGAAGATTTGACAAAATTTGTATTAGATTTAAAAAATAAATTTAAGAATTAAAGAAGGCAGGGATAGAAAATTTTATCCCTGTTTTTAATTTTCAAGGAAAACAAATTTATGTTTTTTTTATTGAAAAATTTTAATTTATTTTTTAGAGCAAAAATGATTGACAAAATAGAAAAAACAGTATATTATATAAAAATGACTTACAGGTCAATTTTATTTGTTAGGTGGGAGACGCTTGGAAAAGAAGAAGAGTGCAAGAAGTCAGAAAAGAAAAAAGATAATAGATAAAGCATGGGAACTATTTGCAAAAAATGGATATGAGGAAACTAAGGTGGAAGACATTACGAAAGATCTAGGAATATCTAAAGGGAGTTTTTATACATATTTTGCAACTAAGGAAGAGCTGCTTTACGAAGTTTTAGAAAAAATAAAAAAGGAAATAATTGAAAATCTTGAAAATATAAATGTTGATCAAGTTCCAGAAAAGGTTTTAGAAGATTACGTAAAAGCTAAAATGAATTATGCTGTTAAAATTTTGAATAATATGAAGCTAAGAGCAGTTGAGAAATATTTAATTGATCCAAAATTAAGGATATTCTTTCAAGAACTGCAGGAAAAATCAACTGATTTTATAAAAATAAATATTGTTGAAAAATTTAACAGTAAAAATGGCAATAAATATAATACAGATGTTATATCAGAATTTATATTAATTTCAATAGAGGAATTTTTATATGATGAATTTGTCTTGAAAAATTTGGAAAAGATGAAAGATGATGACCTGATTAATATCCAAAATACAAGAAAAGTCGAAAATTCGTTGAAGGAAATAATAAAATTTATAAATAATGCATTAAAATAGGTTCAGGGAGGAAAAACAGAAAATGAAAAAAAATGGAAACAAAGTAGTAGTAACTGTACTGCTCCTATTGATGTCAATTCCAAATTTTGCACAAAAAATAACAATTCAGGAAGCGGCAGAAATGGCGGTAAAAAATAACAAGGATATAAAGATTGGGATGATGGAAGTTGATAGGGAGCAGATTGATGTGAATAAAAGTTGGAAACAGAGATTTTTCAAAGTAAGCTACAATGCTTCAGCAAATACTCATTTTAAGGATGTAATATTGAAAAGAACAGGAGAGTCATATCAGCAGTATCTGTCTCTTTCTCAACCACTTTTTACTGGCGGGAAATTAAAGATGGGAAATGAGATAAGTAAAGATAACCTGAAACTAGCAGAACTAAAGCTCGAAAAGACAAAAAAAGAGACAGTTTTAAGTACGGTGCAGGCATATATAGATGTGTACGAGGCAATAAGCACTCTTGGAGTACTGCAAAAGTCTAAGGAAGCTTTGGATGAAAATTATAAGATTCAAACTGAAAAGTATAACTTGAGAATGGTCACAAAGCCTGAATACAGGGAAGCTGAAAGAAGTGTGAAAGATATGGAAGCTCAGATTGTCCAGCAGCAGGGAAATATTGAAATTGCGAAGGAATCATTGGGAATATTGATAGGAATATCAAATCCAAGCAATATTGAAATTGTACCTTTTGGAGTGGAAGATAATTTTACAAAAAACATTGATTTGAAAAAGGATATGGAGAAATTGACAACACAGAATACAGAATATAAAATTGCACAAAAACAAATTGATATAAGCAGAAAAAATACAAAATTAGAAAAATCTAGTTTTTATCCGACAATTAATGGAACTATAAATTATGGATCATTAAATTCTGCAAACAGATTAAAGGACGTATTTAGAGTTAGAGATTTTTCATCGGCTGCAGGAGTAACTTTTAGCTGGGATATATTTGACTGGGGGAAAAGAAAAGAAGATGTAAAATATGCTAAAAAAACAGAGGAAATTGCGGAAGTAAAATCTGAACAAACATTGGATCAGGTAAGGGCAAATATGAGAAAAACATATTATCAGCTGCAAGCGCTTGAAAAAAGTTTGGAAGCATTGAAGGTGGCTGTGGAAAGTGCAGAAGAAACTTATGAACTGGAAAAGGAAAGATATAGCTATAACTTAATAACAATGAATAATTTACTTGATGCAGAGGCAAAATTGAGACAAAGCCGTGTAAATTATGCGACTTCAAAACTTAAGTATTATTATCTTGTGTCACAATACGGAGCATTTTTAGATTAATTTAAGTGAATATCTAGAATATTACAAAATACATTTGAAAACAGGAGGAAATATAAAAAATGAAATTATATAATAAAAAAATTATAATAGGACTAGCGATACTTACTATGTTTACTATATCTTGCGGGAAAAAGAAAAAAGCAGAAGTTGTCAATGCAAGACCTGTAAAAGTGCAAGTTATTGGACAAAACTCAATTTCTTTAGGATATACAGCAAGCGGTACTTTGAAGGGAATTGAGGAAGTACCGTATACAGCGACTTCATCAGGAGAGATAGTTGTCATAAATGCAAAAAATGGGGATAGTGTAAATGCTGGTCAGGTAATAGTGTCAATTGACAATCAGGCAGCAAGATCAAATGTAAGAAGTGCAGCTTCAAACGTGAATACAGCTTCGTCAAATATCAATTCAGCCGCAGCGGCATTGGAAGAAGCAAGAATTAATTATGAGAAGTACAGTATGCTTTATAACAAAAGGCTAGTAACTGAAACAGAGTATTTAAGCGCAAAAACTAATTATGATTCAGCAAGAGCGAATTTAAATGCTTCAAGAAACAGCTTGACATCAGCACGGGCAGAATTGGATACAGCAAATGACACAAATAGAAAATCCGTAATAAAAACAAATACAACAGGAACAATTTCAAATATGAATTTGGAACTTCATCAGCAAACTTCAGCAGGAAGTGCTTTATTTACTGTAGTAAATGAATCGGAAATGCAACTGGAAGTGGGAGTTTCACCAGAAGTAATAAATAAAATCCATGTAGGGACACAGGCAAAAGTAAAAGTTGACGAACTTCAAGGGGAAGAACTGGTAGGAACAGTTTATGAAGTCTCTGCCGCAGCAAGCAGTGCAACAAGACAATTTACTGTAAAAATTAAAATTCCTAATCCAGATAGAAGGCTAAAAAGTGGAATGTATGGAACAGCAAGTATAGATACTGGTGCTGAAAACGGAATAATTATCCCTAAAAAAGCCATTGTTGTAAGAGGGGTAGAGCAAGTTGTTTATATAGTTCAAAATGGTAAGGCTATTGCTATTCCTATAAAAATTACAAATCAAAATCAGGATTATGCAGCAGTTACAGGAAATGGATTAACAAGTGGAGTAGAATTAATAGTAGACGGACAAAATGTTGTGCAATCTAATGAAGCAGTTAGAAAAGTGCAATAATTTTTACTATTGATGACGAAATTAATATTTTTTATAATCAGTCAGACAGATTTTGAAAGTTTAATTTTTCTAGATTTGTTTGACTGTATTTATAAAAACAGAAGCAAAAATAAAATTAAGGAGAAAAAAATGACAATAGCAGATTTTGCAACGAAAAGAGTTGTTTCTACAACAATGATATTAGTATTTATGGTCTTTTCAGGTGTTGTAGCAATGCGGTCAATGAAGCAGGAATTGATACCAGATTTTAATTTTCCGCTGGTAGCTGTTAATACAACGTGGACTGGAGCAGCTTCTGAGGATGTTAAGACTCAGATTTCAAAAAAGATAGAAGATGCGGCACTTAATGTTGACGGTATTAAAAATATTTCTACAAGTTCAACTTATGGAAGTTCAAGTGTAATGATAGAATTTAACTTTGGTACAGATACGGATATAAAGCAAGTACAGATTCAATCTGAAATTGATAAAATAAAACAGGATTTGCCCTCTGATGCCAATGATCCAGTAGTTTCAAAATTAAATACTTCTGGTGGAAATTCGGATATGGCGATGATGATTGCGATAAGAGGAGCAGATCAGGCGATAATTACTTCATTTATAGAGGAAACACTAGAACCAAGGCTTAAAAGAAACAGAGGAGTTGGAAACATATCAGTATTTGGTAATGCTACAAGACAGATAAAGGTAAGGCTAGATCCATATAGATTGCAGGCATACAATTTATCTCCAAGTGAAATATATTCTAAAATTAAGGCGGCTCATACAATTGTACCAGGAGGAACAGTAAAAGACGGATCAAAAGAATTTATCTTAAGGGTTGATGGTGAATTAAAGCAGCTGGATCAAATACAGAATATTATTATTTCAAACAATAATAATCAGACAATAAGATTAAGCGATGTTGCAAATGTTGAATATGGAACAAAAGATAAAACTTCTTATTCTAAATATGATGGGCAAGATATGGTTTCTGTTGTAATTCAAAAAAGTAAAGATGGAAATCTAGTTGAAATTGCAAATATTGCAAAAAAAGAATTGGAAAATATGAAACCGTTATTTCCATCGGGTTCAAAGTATGAAATAATAGTTGATAACAGTATAAGGGTAAAAGATGCGATTTCCAATGTAACAAATAATGGTTTACAGGCATTAGTAATAACAGTAATTGTCTTATTGGTGTTTCTAAAGGATTTAAGAGCCTCGCTTGTGGTTGGAATGTCAATTCCAATATCTGCTGCCTTTACTTTCTTCCTTTTAAATACACAAGGAATCTCACTAAACTTAATTTCACTTATGGGTCTTGCACTTGCGATAGGATCGCTGGTTGATAATGCGGTTGTTACGCTAGATAACATATTTGATCATATTCAGATTAATAAAGAGCCAGCACTTGTTGCGGCGGTACGTGGAACAAATGAAGTAATAGTTCCAATGATCGCTTCAACGGCAACATCAGTTTGCGTATTCTTGCCAATTGTATTATTTCCAGGTTTTGCAAAGGAAGTGTTTGCAGGAATTTCGCTCTCAATGATGTTCGCGCTGTCAACTTCGATTGTTGTAGCAATGCTGTTTATTCCAATGGCATCAAGCCTTTTCTTAAATATTGAAAAAATATCAGGAGCGGCAGGGAAAGCACATAGATTTAATGCGTTTAGAGATAAATATAAAGAGCTTGTAAAGCAGGCTTTGGAATATAGAAAAGCAGTTATAATCGGAGTAATTGTACTATTTTTTGTAGTTGTTTTTGGACTTGGAAAAACTGTAAAAACAGGATTTTTCCCAACAATTGACAACGATGAGTATTCGGTAGTTGCACAGCTGTCTACAGGACTAGATGTAGAAGTGGCACACGAAATTTCTAAGCAGATGGAACAGATTGTAAAAGAAGATCCTGCTACAAAAAATTATACTACTATAGTAAATGCTCAGGCGGCAATAGTCAATGTCGATGTAAAAAAAGACACCATGAAGGCTATGGAAAGAATGCGTCAAAAAATGAGCGATATTCCAAATGTTACAATTGCTGTTTCTCCGTCAAAAGCTGGAGGACGTTCTGTTTCAAAAGATTATTCATTCCAAGTGGAAGGGGATAATGCTGAAGAAATCAACAGAATTGCCAATGCGATTATGGCAGATATGAAACAACAGACATGGTTTAAAGATGTAAAATCATCATCAGAAGGTGGATACCCTCAGGCACAACTTGAAGTAAACAGAGTAAAGGCTGAAAGTTATGGGCTAAGTGTTACAGATATAACTAGAATGCTAAATCAAACTGTCTTAGGAGTAGATCCGATAGAAATTACTGAAAATACAGAAACATTAAAAGTTTATATGGAATTTGAAGAGCAGTATAAAAATTCACTTGACAAAATACTGAATATAATGATAAAAACAAATGGAGGACAATTTGTAAGATTAGGAGACATCGCCACAATGAAACAGGTGGAAGGTGCGGCTTCAATAGAAACTTACAATGGTGCTCAAATTGTAACAGTAGGAGCAAATCTTGATAAATCAAAAGGTCTGAATGATGCGGCAAAATTTGTAAATGAATCATTTAAAAAGACAAATCCTGCATCAGGATATAAAATAGCTCCAGCAGGAAATGCCCAAAGTCAGCAGGAAATGGGTGGAGAAATTATGAATGCCCTTATCCTTTCGGTAGCACTTATTTATGTTGTCTTGGCAATACAGCTGGAATCATTTGTTTTACCGCTAATAATGATGTTGGCATTGCCGTTGTCGATGATTGGAGTAATGTTTGGACTGGCTGTAACAAGAATACAGCTGAGCATGTTTGTTATGATTGGTATTCTAATGCTGTTTGGTATGGCGGTTAATAATGCGATTGTATTACTGGATTTTGTATCAAGTTTGCGACAAAAAGGGATGGAAATTCGTGAGGCCCTTGTGGAAGCGGCAGGTTCACGGCTTCGTCCGATACTTATGACAACGCTTACAACGGTGCTTGGATGGATTCCAATGGTATTTTCAAGCAAGGGAAGTTCGGGTTATTATCAAGGAATGGCGGTAGCAGTAATGTTTGGACTTTCATTCTGTACATTGCTGACATTATTCTTTATACCCGTGGCTTATTCCATAGTTGAGGAAAGAAAAGAAAAAAAACAAAAAGCAAAAGAAGAAGCAAGAAAAGCTAAAAAAATGGCTGAAAGATCGCAAAATAAATAATAATAAACTTTAAAGAAAAGGAGGTGTTTTCTTGAAGAGGGTAGAAATATATTTTGATTCTTACTTTATGGATAAAATAAAAGAGGAAATGCGTGAATATGGAATTGAGCAATATACAATAATTCCACAAGTTTACAGCCGTTGGAGCAAAACATTAAAACATTTTAACAGCCACGTCTGGCCAGGGACTGACAGCGTTCTTGTAACATATCTGGAAGATGAGCAGGCAAATGAAATTATGCGGCTTATTAAAATTATGAAAATCGATTTAGGAAAGTCAATTTCAATGGGAGCGGCACTTTTACCAGTAGACGATATTATTTTGTAAAAAATATGAATTTAAAAAAAATAGTTTGAGTATAAAAAAGAACGGAGTGATTATTAATGGCAGTTTTTGAATTGAAACATCCACTAATTGAACATAAACTTTCAAATTTGAGAAATAAACATACAGATACTAAACTTTTTAGGGAAAGCTTAAACGAAATAGCGGGACTTATGGTTTATGAAGCAACAAAACATTTGCCGCTCAAGGAGATTGAAACAGAAACTCCTATTCAGAAAACCACTACAAAAGTTCTGGATAAACCAATAACATTAGTTCCCATCCTAAGAGCAGGACTTGGAATGATAGATGGAATATTGCAGCTTCTTCCAAATGCAAAAGTAGGTCATCTGGGAGTTTACAGAAACGAAGAAACCTTAGAGCCAGTCTACTATTACGCAAAAATGCCCACAAACGTTGTCGAGAGCCAAGTTTTCGTAGTAGATCCAATGCTTGCAACAGGTGGTTCAATGATTTACACACTTGATTATTTGAAAGAAAAAGGCGTAAAAAATATAACTGTGCTTTGTATCATTGGTGCTCCTGAAGGAATAAAGAAATTTACTGAAAAACATCCCGATGTTGACTTATACATTGCGGCAATTGATGATGGACTTAATGAAAATGCGTATATCTATCCAGGATTGGGAGATGCAGGAGATAGAATATTTGGAACAAAATAGTAAAATGGATTTTTTAGGAAAATGCTCTAATTAAAACAATTAGGGTATTTTTTGATTAATAAATATTTTTCCATATTACTATGTTTTTTCTTTTTTATTTTTGTAGGATTGCTCATTGCCGCAAATCCTTATCTTGCAGTAAAAGTTTATCCTGAGAATTAAAATGTATGGCAAGATTGCTACGCAACACCTATGGCTAGACTCCGACTTTTATTTGTCTACCTCCGAAACTCCTCCTTGCAGTCGTCAAACAGTCGTAGCTGAACAAATAAAAGCTCCGTCGGTTTATTAAAAGAAAAAATTATATTTTAATTATTTTGAAATACTAGGTTTTTATTATTATATTGGAAAAGTTTGTAATAAATTTCTTATTTAAACGAAGTTTAGTATAATAATAATTTTTCTTCTTCCAAAGCAAAAAGAAGCAGAATCTCAAAAATTCCACTTCTTCACATAATGATTTATTAATAACTATTTCCATTTCCATCTTCACAAAAAGATATTTCTATAACACCTTCTTCCGCTTCTTGCTCTATCTTTCTCATGTTCTGCCCATCTTGAAGGACTAAAAAGTTAGCAACTTATTGTAGTTAGAGCAAATTACAATCAAAAACGACTTCTTCATATTTATCATCTCCATTATACAATTTTATTGTTATTTTTTAAATGAAGTTTAGTAGGAGAATACATTATAAACTTGATTTAAAAGGAATTTTTATAATTACTTCTGCTCCTTTGGTTTTGTTGTCTTTATTTATAAATACGCCATAATTTTTGCCATAATAGAATTTTATTCTTTTATCGACATTTTGGGTTCCTACACCGCCAGTTTTGCTTTTTTTGAACTGTTTGGCTTTTTCGAAGCCTATTCCGTTGTCTTTGACTGAGATATTGACAGTGCTGTTTTCTCTGTAAACGTCTATTGTGATGATTCCGTTTCCAGAAAGGTTTTTTATTCCATGATAGATGGAGTTTTCTACAATTGGCTGGATTATGATTTTTGGAACTTCGATGGAAAGAAGGCTTTCATCTTCTATGTTGAAAAAATAGGAAAGTTTGTCTTCGTATCTTTGCTTTTGTATGAATAAATATTCTTTAGTGTGCATAATTTCATCTTTTAACGGTATTTTTTCGTGTCCGTTGCTAAGGGAGAGCCTAAAATAGTTTGCAAGTGATTTTGTAATGCTGATTACTTTTTCATTGTCTTCAAATTCTGCCATCCAAATGATAGTATCTAGCGTGTTATACAGAAAATGTGGATTAATCTGGCTGTGAAGAGCCTTTATTTCATATTCCCGCAAATATTTTATTTTTTCAACCATTACATTAAAATGTTCTACAAGGTTCTGAATTTCATAGCCTGTTTTTTCACTTAAATGAAATTCCCGTAGATTATTTTCAAAGTTTTGCATATGATTTTCCAGTTTTATTAAAGGCTTTAGAATCTTTGTTATTACGATAAATGTAATAATGGAAGAAAAAGCTAATGAAACTAGGAAAATAATGATAACTATGTGGGAAAAATTTTTCTTTAAGGTAACTAAGTCATTTGTGTTTGCAAGGCTTCTTAAATTCCAGTTTGTATTTTCAATCTGTGTTTCATATAAATATGTATCTTTATTTTTATTCTTTTCTGAAAACTTTGCAAGGCACTTTTTATCAGCAAAGCATTTCACATCTTTGTAGTAAATAATATTGTTGTTTTTGTCTACTATAATATTGTCGATTTGTTTTCCAAAAGAAATGGAATTTAAATATCTTTCAAGAATTTCATATTTAATGTCAAAAACAATAACACCAAGATTTTCTCCCTTTGAATTTTTTATGTCCCGACTGATTGAAAGAAACCAGAGAGTTGAATTCATAGAGGAGGTGGAATTTTTTCTGCTGGGATTAAAAACTGGCATGTCTGAATTATTTATAGCATCGACATACCATTTTTCCTTCATCATATTTTCTGATATTTTCATATCATTATTTTTGTCACTGGATACAATGTTACCATTTTTCCCGATTACAGTAATATTTTTAATTCCTTTATTACTATCAAGAATAGAATAAATCATTTTTTCAATGCTCTTTTTTGAATCTTCATTTCCTGATATTAAAAAATTTCTAACATCGGCATCAACAGACAAGAGATTAATTATATTTTTCAATTTATCTGCATAGAGTGTAATATAACGGGATGTGCTTATAACATTTTCGTTAGTATACTCAATTTCCTTGTTCATTATGATGTATTTTGAAGTATAGTAAAAAATACTGCTTAAAAAAAGTACAAACAGAAGATTTCCAATAATATAATAAAAAAACAGCTGAAGCAGCATCGAGTTTTTCATAGTTCTTTTTAATTTCATAGTTTCTTCAGCACACTTTTCTTAAATTCTTTCGGCGTCATTCCAAAAGTTTTTTTAAATTTTGAATTGAAATAATTAAAGTTTTCCATTCCTACAAGCTCCCCAATTTGATAATTTTTCAGATCTGTTGTCAAAAGCAGCAGCTTTGCCTTTTCCATCCGCATATTATTCAAATAGTCCTGAAAAGGAATACCAAACAAATTTTTAAAAAGTGAACTCAAATATCCAGAAGACAAATTCATTTCGTCCGCCAGAGAATTTAAGTTAAAGGAAACATCACTGTATTTTTCTTCAATTTTTTTTGTTAAAATATCTTTATACTTGCTATGAGAAATATTTTTATCAGATTTCTCAGCTTGGCTAATTTTGTTAATAATTTTTCTTGCTTCGTTATATTTTTTATCTTCTTCCAGCTTATAGATAAGTTTTGAAATTATCTCATTTATATCTGTCTTTGAAACAGGTTTTAAAATATAGTCTTCAACTCCGATTTTTAAAGCCTTTTGAGCATATTCAAAATAGTCGTATCCAGAAATAATGGCTATTTTAACATCACTTTTCAGCTCTTTCATCTCCTCGGCAAGAGTTAGCCCATTTTTAAAGGGAATATTTATATCCAGCAAGACAAGGTCAGGCAAGACTTCAGAAAAAGTCTTAAAGGCAGAATTACCATCTTCTGCCTCATAAACATCACTTATCTTATATTTTTCAAAATCAATAAAGGTTTTAATACCTCTTCTTATAATCGGTTCATCATCAATTATTAAAATACTATACACTTATTTAACAGCTCCTTTGATTTGTGCGGCTGTCAGATGTCCCGGCAAAGTTTTAACAATATTCAAGTTCCCATCCAGTATAATGTTTGAAGGATATCCCAAAACTTTTGCCCTTTTTAGCACTTCCCCCTTTTCATCCAGCAATACAGTAGTATTTTTGTAATTAAGCCCTTTATACCACTGAATAAATTTGGCTGTAGGTTTTTCTCCTTTTTGTCCTGGAGAAGCAATTGTTATAACTGTAAAATTTTTACTTTTATCTGCACTTAAAGAATTAATTTCGCTTAATCCTGAAAGACAGATAGGACACCATGAAGCCCACATTTTAATATATATTTTTTTCCCTTTGTACTTGTTAAGGGAAACAGGTTTATTATTAATGTCCTTTAACTGAACTCCCTGCAGTGTATTTCCGAATGAAATCGCTCCAAAACTTAATAAAGTTGCAATTGCTACAATTAATTTTTTCATAAAAATTACTTCCTTTCTGTATTATATCAAATTTAAAATATTTTTTGTAATTATTTTTTTAAATTATTTTGATTACTAATTGTTTTATAAAATTTAAAAAATTATAATTTTTAAAAAATAAAATTATTAAAACTTATTCATTATTAGCAAAACTCCCATAAATATAATTAGAAATCCTCCAAAGATTTTAAAATAGTTTGTGTATTGATTTAAAGCTCGTACTTTTTTTAGCAATTCCTGAGAGAAAAAGGAAAATAGAACAAATGGAGTGGCAAGTCCTAAGACGTATATAAACATCATTAACCCTCCATAGACTGCAGATCCTTTTTCTCCTGCAAGAGTAAGTACTGAGGCAAGAATAGGGCCTACACATGGAGTCCATCCTAGACTAAATGTCAGTCCTAGCAAAAAAGCCTGTAATGAAGAATTTTTCCCAATTAAATCCAAATTTACAGATTTATTTTTTTCTAAAAAGTTAAATTTTAAGATGCCTGTCTGATGTAATCCCAGTATTATTACAATTATTCCTGCCAAAACTTTAATAGTGTCATTAAAGAAAATTCCCGTAAGGAAACTAAAACTAAAGCCAATGCTTACAAAAGTAAGTGAAAGTCCTAAAATAAATAAAAAGGTATTAAGTACAGTTTTTTTTCCTTTGCTTAAAATTCCCAAATATACAGGAACGATTGGAAGAATGCATGGAGATAGAAAACTTGCTACCCCTCCTAAAAATACGCTTCCTACCAGTAATGGCTGATTAAACATAAGTTATCTCCTATCTTGTTCATTTTATTGAACTAATTTTATTAAATATCCGTAATGCTCTTTTTCCATATCTTTTAATGGGATAAATTTAATTGAAGCACTGTTTATGCAATAACGAAGCCCGCCTTTGTCTTTAGGTCCATCATCAAAAACGTGTCCCAAGTGGGCTTTTCCACTTCGACTAAGCACTTCTGTCCTTACCATATTAAAACTTGTATCATTTGCATAAGTTACGACATCTTTTGAAATAGGTTTTGTAAAACTTGGCCAGCCACAGCCAGAATCATATTTATCCTTTGAAGAAAATAATGGCTCTCCTGTCGTTATATCCACATAAATTCCAGCTTCATGATTGTCCCAGTACTCATTTGAAAAAGAATGTTCAGTATTTTTTTTCTGTGTAACGCTGTATTGAAGTGGAGTAAGCCGTTTTTTCAATTCTTCATCACCTGGTTTTGGATAATCTTTTGGATCAATGATAACTTCATCTGCTTTAGTAATATCAATGTGGCAATATCCGTTAGGATTTTTTCTTAAATAGTCCTGATGGTATTCTTCTGCGAGAATATAATTTTTCAAAGGCTGAACTTCAACTTGAATTTTATCTGTATATTTTTTCTGCTCTTCTTCAATTTCCTGTAAAATAATTTCTTTATCTTTAGGATTAGTATAATAAATCCCTGTTCTGTATTGTCTGCCTCTATCATTTCCCTGCTGATTAATGCTAGTAGGATCTACAACTTGAAAATAATATTTAAGCAGTTTGCTCAAAGAAATTTTGTTTGCGTCATATTTTACGTGAACTGTTTCTGCGTGATCCGTTGATGCGACAATGTTGTAACTCGTTTTTTCAGTTTTCCCATTCGCATAGCCAACTGTAGCATCCTTTACCCCGTCAATTCTTTCCATATATGCCTCAAGTCCCCAGAAACAGCCACCAGCAAGATAGATTTCCCTGATGTTTTCGTTTCCTGCCTGAATCATATTTTCTTTTTTTGTTTTATTTTCATTTCTGTTTTTACGATTTTTATTTTTATTTGACAATACTACTGAAAATAAAGCTAAAGATAGTATTAAAAATAATAGTAGACTTCTCGATTTCATAAAACCGCCTCCCGATTTATATTTAAATATTTTTTGTATCTACAAGAATAGTATAGCCCAAAAATTGATAAAAAAAAATGAAATATAGTAATATTTTTCTATAATTTTATAATATTTGTTTATTTAATAATCAAATTTGATATAATTTTAAAAAAGTGTTAAGTTAAAATATAAAATCAATATTTTTAAAATAAAAAATAAAGGGTCTTGTGATATATTAAAGAACTGTGATTAATAAACAGATTAAAGAAAAATATTAATAAATAGTGTCTTGAAATATAGATTATCTAGGAGGAAAAATAGTGGGTAACATCACTTGTAGGAACACAGAGGTCGGGGGACTGATATGAAAAACACATTAAATGGTGTAAAAGTAAAAATAGTGGCTTTGGGAAAAACAGGAAGTAATGTAATAAATAAAATGATATTAAATAACATTGTAAAAGCTGACTTTATAGCGATAGACACGGAAAAGTTGAATTTAGATAGTTCAAAAGCTCCGAAAAAAATATTTGTGTCATCAATAACTTCATTTGAAGCAATGGAGGATTTAAGAAAACAAACAGAAAAAGAATTTCAAAATGCAGATATGGTGTTTATAATAGCTGAAATGGGAGAAAAAACAGGAACTCTGCTTTCACCAGCTGTGGCAGAAATTGCAAAATCTATGAATATACTAACTGTTGCAATAGTGTCAAAGCCTTTTGATTTTGAAAACCGGAATAAGATAAAACTTGCTAAAAAGGGAAAGGAAAGATTAAAACATTTCGCGGATACTATAATAGTCATTCCATATCAAAGATTAAATGATTTATACGTAAATCTTCCAATTGCAAATATCTATGAAAAAGGAGAAAAAGCCTTTGTAACAATTGTAAAGGGAATATTGGACTTAATAAAAAAACAGGGGATTGTAAATTTGGACTTTGCAGACATTAAATCTATATTGCAAAATTCAGGCAAAACAGTATTAGGTTTTGGAAAAGCAGATGGAGAGGACAGAGCAAAGAAGGCGGTAGAACAGGCATTAAATACCCCACTTTTAGAACGTTCAATAAAAGGTGCAGGAAAAATACTAATGAACATAACCTCAGGAAATGACATACGGCTTGAAGAAATTAGCCAAATTGCCACAGCAGTAGCCACAAGTACCGAAAATCCAGATTTATTTCTCGCATGGGGAACAGTCTTTGAAGAAACTGAATTTGAAAATTCTGAAGATTTTGAACAAAAAGGGAGCTGTGTAAAAGTATATTTGATTGCAACAGATTTTCGCAATTAATAAAAATAATTTAAAAATTTATAAATAAAAAAAGAAAAAAATTGACTAATTAATTAGATATGATATAATTACATTGAAAGAAAAAGTTTAAAAACAGGTGTTCCACTACCTTAAAATGAAGCAACTTTAAATGCAAAGGGCTGTCTCAAAATGGTTAAAATTTTGAGTTCAGCTTCTTTTTTTCTGAAAAAAGAAAAAACCGAGATAAAATCTCGGCAAAATGGTATAATTGAATTATGACAAAAAACAATAACCATTCAACTAATTCTACTACATTTTTTCCAAATTATCAATTGTTTTTGCCTATGGATATTGGAGTGAATATCTCTGAATCATCGCCTGTTAGAGTAATTAGCAAATTATTGGAGGGATTAGACTATAGATATTTAATGCAAGCATACTCTAAAAATAAAGGCCGTAAGCATAAAATTGAAGCTGATAAAATGTTTTTTATCATTGCATATGCCATGTTTGACAGTGTCAGTACTACTAGAGCTATTGAGAAAAATTGTAGGGAAAATATTAATTACATGTGGATCTTAAGGAGAAGCTCTGCCCCTGATCATAACACAGTTGCCAGATTTATTTCCAGCTGTAAAATAGAAATTGAAGATCTGTTCTATCAGCTGATAAATAAATTAATCGAATTAAATGAAATTGATTTGGAAAATGTATTTATTGACGGTACGAAAATTGAAGCCAATGCAAATAGATATACATTTGTATGGAAGAAGGCAGTTAACAAATTTTATGAAAAATTAAAAATTAAGGTAAATGATTTCTGGCATTCATTTAATGAAAATAACAGTACTGAATTTAACGATATCTATGAAATAGAAAAACATCTGGAAAAAGAAATCTTAGATAAGAATATTGAATTTGTTTATGGAAAGGGAGTCCGTAAAACTCAACAGCAGAGAGATTACGAAACTGTAACTTCCTACATAGCAAAGGAAAATGAGTATAGTATGCATCTTAAAATTTGTGGTAATAGAAACAGTTACTCTAAAACAGATAAGGATGCAACGTTTATGAGAATGAAGGAAGACTACATGAAAAATGGTCAGCTGAAACCGGCATATAATTTACAGATAGGCGTAAATTCTGAATATATTGTGGGCCTGGATTTGTTTCCTAATCCTACAGATGTAAGAACACTTATTCCATTTTTATCAGTATTGGAAAGTAAAAACTTAAAATTTAGAAATATTGTTGCAGATGCAGGATATGAAAGTGAAGAAAACTATGAATATCTTTTTAATAATAATTATACTCCATATATAAAGCCACAAAATTATGAAAAGCAGAAAACCCGAAAATTTAAACATGATATTTCTAAGGTGGAAAACATGTCATTTAATGAAGAAACGGATACATATACGTGTGCAAATAATCAAAAACTTGAGTTTAAGTATACGTCAAAACAAAAAAATAGAAGTGGATATATATCAGAAAAGAAAGTATATGAATGCAATAACTGTGAAGGATGCCCTTTTGCAGTAAAATGTAAAAGTACATCTCATAACAAAAAACTTTATGTAGCAGATAATTTTTTAAGATTTAGAAAACAGTCACAGGAAAATATAGCAACAGAAAAAGGAATAATGCTTAGAGTGAATAGGAGTATTCAGGTTGAAGGGGCATTTGGAGTGTTAAAACAGAACATGAACTTTAAACGTTTTAAATACCGTGAAAGATCTAAAACTAAAGTTGAAGTTTTACTATTTGCTATTGGATATAATTTAAGAAAATATGTTCATAAAAAAGTTCAAGGACGTGAAGGCATGAAACTTCATAAATTAGCTATTAACTAAGTTTTAAGAAAGATAAGGTTCTCTAATTTTTTAGTGCAATTTTTCTTTGATTAGAAAAAATTCTAATCAGATAACTGTAAAAAATTTAGAGAGCTTTTAATTTGAACAAAAAAATAGAAGCTGAACTCAAAATTTTAACCATTTTGAGACAGCCCCTTTAAATAAAGAACAATTTTCTAACCTTGTTCAATATAGGAAAAACTATGAAAATTATTATGGAAAAGAAGTGGAGAGATAAAAAGCTATAAGCGTTGCTTACATTTATTAAAAAGACTTGACACAATTCGTTTACAATGGTATACTTATTTTGAGCATGTTCGTTTACATCTGTAGACAATTAGGGGAAAGGAGAATGAGTACAATAGAATTTAATACTCATATTACAGATGCAGAATGGGAAGTCATGCGTGTAGTTTGGGCAAATGATCGAGTAACTAGTAAAAAAATCATTTCCGTATTGAAAGAAAAAATGGATTGAACACAATCCACTATCAAAACGATCTTAGGTCGATTAGTTGAAAAAGGCGTACTAAATACAGAGCAAGAAGGTAGAAAGTTTATTTACACTGCCAATATTGAAGAGAAAGAAGCTGTAAGGGATTATGTAGAAGATATTTTTAACCGTATTTGCAATAAGAAAGTCGGAAATGTAATAGGAAGCATCATTGAAGATCATGTTTTAAGCTTCGATGATATAGATCGACTAGAAAAAATATTAGAGATGAAAAAATCTTTCGCATTAGAAGAAGTGGATTGCAATTGTCCAGAAGGACAATGCGAATGTCATTTACATCATCATTAAGTATAAGGAGGAATTTAAAATGAATAATGACAACAGATATTCGTCTCATAATCACCATGATTATGACGACATGGATAAGTTAAAACACGAGCATGGAATCACAGATGAACATGGAGACCATAAGGATAAAAATCAAGAACATCATGCTGGGCATGATCATAGCGGGCACAGTGGGCATGCCCACCATCATCACGGAAGCTTTAAGGAACTTTTCTTAAAGTCATTGCCACTAGGAATCATTATTATGCTCTTAGTCCCTTTGCATGGATTTGAACTACCATTCCAGTTTACTTTTCCATATTCTGATATTGTAGTAGCTATTTTATCTACTATATTAATTATTTATGGTGGACGTCCATTCTATCAAGGTGCAGTTGACGAATTTAAACAAAAAAAACCTGGAATGATGGCACTCGTTTCTTTAGGTTTAAGTGTTTCATATTTATACAGTATTTATGCTGTGATCATTACCTACGTAACGGGTGAACACGTGATGGACTTTTTCTTTGAATTTGCTTCATTACTATTAATCATGCTATTAGGTCACTGGATTGAGATGAAAGCTATTGGAGAAGCAGGAGACGCACAAGCAGAATTGGCTAAGTTAGTGCCGAAAGATGCTCACGTTGTATTAGAAGACGATTCAATTGAAACACGACCAGTTGCTGACTTAAAGGTAGGTGATTTAATTCGTGTTCAAGCCGGAGAAAATGTGCCAGCAGACGGGATTATCGAGCGTGGCGAATCACGTTTAAATGAAGCTCTTTTGACTGGAGAATCAAAAGCAGTTAAAAAAGGCCCTGGCGATGAAGTAATAGGGGGCTCAACAAATGGAGAAGGGGTACTTTATATTAAAGTGCTTGAGACAGGTGATCAATCCTTTATCTCTCAAGTACAGACTTTAATTAGCCAAGCTCAAAGTCAGCCTTCCAGGGCAGAAAGTATTGCGCAAAAGGTTGCAGGGTGGCTCTTCTATATTGCTGTTATTGTCGCGCTAATTGCTTTTGTAGTGTGGATGATTATTGGAGATATCCCAACGGCAGTTATATTTACTATTACTACATTAGTTATTGCTTGTCCGCACGCATTGGGTCTGGCTATTCCATTGGTAACCGCCCGTAGCACAAGCTTAGGAGCTAGCCGTGGCTTACTAGTAAAAGACCGCCAAGCCTTAGAAATAGCTCAAGATGCAGATGTGATGATTTTAGATAAAACGGGTACTTTAACAACTGGTGAATTTAAAGTATTAGATGTAAAACTTCTTAATGACAAATATACAAAAGAGGAAATCATTGCCTTATTGGCAGGTATTGAAGGAGGATCTAGCCACCCAATTGCTCAATCAATTATAAGTTTCGCCGAGCAGCAAAATATACGTCCAGCATCTTTTGATTCGATTGATGTGATTTCCGGTTCTGGAGTAGAGGGTAAAGCAGGTGGGCACCGTTACCAATTAATCAGTCAAAAAGCCTATGGACGTAATCTTGATATGGATACTCCAAAAGGAGCAACTCTTAGTGTCTTAGTAGAAAACGATGATGCCATTGGTGCTGTAGCTTTAGGGGACGAATTAAAACCAACGAGTAAAGAGTTAATTAAAGCTCTTAAAAAGAACAATATTCGACCAATTATGGCAACAGGTGATAATGAAAAAGCGGCTCAAGGCGCGGCAGTAGATTTAGGGATTGAATATAGATCAAATCAATCTCCACAAGACAAATATGAGTTAGTTAAAACACTTAAAGATGAAGGAAAGAAAGTTATCATGGTAGGTGATGGTGTAAATGATGCTCCTTCTCTTGCCTTAGCAGATGTTGGTATAGCTATAGGTGCTGGAACTCAAGTTGCGTTGGATTCAGCTGATGTCATATTGACTCAATCCGATCCAGGAGATATTGAATCATTCATTGAATTAGCACACAAAACAACTCGTAAAATGAAACAAAACCTATTTTGGGGAGCTGGTTATAACTTTATAGCTATCCCTCTAGCTGCAGGAATTTTAGCTCCTATTGGTATCACATTAAGCCCTGCATTAGGAGCAATCCTAATGTCTGTGTCAACAGTCATCGTCGCCATTAATGCTATGTTATTAAGTTTAGATCCAAAAAATAACGGTTAACAGATCGAATGATTGAAACTCCTTAAAGTATCAAGATACAATAGTTTTACAGGAGAAAAAGAGATGTAAGTACTGGCTCTTTGTAAAATCATGTTGGTAGAAGTAGACGATTTTTCTACCAACACGATTTTTAATTTATTATAGAACTGATTTCTTTTAAAATCCTAAAAGCCACCTATTTCGACAGTTTTATAGCTTGTTATTCTATTTTCTTGACAATAATACTACCGTCTCCACATGGCTTGAGTGGTCAGTATGGATAAAATTTAATATTTTAAGGAAGCCTCGTATTTGGGAATATGTCCATTCATTACTTTATTATAAACCACTCTAAATATCTTTTGTCGTTCCCCATCTTGCTGATCCATACTCTTTACCTTGCCTAAACTTTTTTGCATTTTTACCTTTGGTATAGACAACAAACTTAATTAAAGCAGCTACTCCCACGCCCATTAAAATATCAGTTGGATGAATACTCGGAATAAAGCTCATGGTGTTAAGCTCTAATATTCCCTGAAAGATTTTGTCTATCACATCGCCACCAGTATATGCTCTTACATGGTGAGAAAAAATATTACCAACATAGAAAAATGCAAGATAGGGAATGTTCTGCTTGAAAAACTTTGCCTTATCTTGCACCTTAAATAAGCATTTGATGTCCTTTAGTATCTTATCTATCATAGGCCCTGCTCCTTTTGTTTATTCTTGACTTTATCTCTAGAAATAGTATTCTTAGCCATCTCTTTAAATTTCTCTATGTTTTTATGAATTGACTCCTTATTTTTCTCTTTCTTTTCAATATTTGAAAGCACATTTTGAAAAGCTTTATTCATAACTTTTGTATCTTTTGCTTGGAAGAATACAGCATGTGTACCTGTTTCCTTATCTTGCATCACTGAGAATTTAACACCATGTTTATTCAATTCTTTTTTTAGTTCTTTTAATTCACCATCTTTAACATTGATTTCTTCAAGCTGACCTTTCTTAACCATATCTTTGAGTTTTACTTCATTTCCCTCCGCCTTGATAAGTTTATCTAAGCCACCATGTTGTTTTGATCTCTGTTGTAACTTCTTTACTTGGCTTAAGATTTCTTGATAAGTTGCCTTTAATACATTAACTTCAATGTTAACTACTCTATTAGAAATTTCTTCATTTATCATCAGTAACCTCCTACCCTCATATCATAACTAACAAGTGCTGTATAATAGGCATCCATATTGCTTGGCGCATTATATGCTGCCGTTAAAATAAAAGCTCTTACATTTCTTATTTTCGATTCGTTCTCTGATAAAGCATTTACAAGATACTCCATATGCAAAGAATCTAATTCTCTAAATCTCTCTTGAACAACATATGCTGGTAATTTTGTTTGATTTATTGTGACTGTATCTTCTGCATTCAATACCATAACATCAGCTAAAACTTTTATTATTTCATCAAAGGTTTTAGCAACAATCTTATTACCTAGCTTCATGTGTTCGTTATATCCTGTACTTTCTCTTAATTCTTCTAAACAAGATTTATATGATTTTATTTTTTTACGTCCATCCTCCATTCCATCCCTTAAATAAAATATATCTTTTTCATAGATGGGTAGGTGGGAGGAATTCTCTGTAGAAATATATATAGAATGTATTTGGTAAAAATATGTTAAAATCTGGAAAAAGAAAACTTTATATATAAAGGAGAAAAATATGGACGGTGTTGGAATAAAAGTTATTGGAATTGGTACGGTGGGAAATGATGTCTTGAATAAGATGATGAAAAAAGAGATTGCGGAAGTTGAATTTGTGGGAATTGATGCAAATCAAGGGAATTTGGATAAACTGAATGTAGGATCAAAAATATTGGCTTCTGAAGATTTAAGTGAAAAAGTGCAGAGTACATTCAAAAATACAGATTTAGTATTTATTTTGACAGAAATGTCGGAAAAGAAGAATAACGAAATAGCCTGCATTGTTTCAGAAGTTGCAAAAACAATGGGAATATTGACAGTGATTGTAGTTGCTACATCAATTAATTCAAATGGAGAAGCTGAAGAAATCAAGAAATTAGAAGAAGTTTCTGATACTGTTATAGTTTTGCCTCTTAAAAAATTAATGAAAGCAGATTCTAGTGCAACTTTTGATAAATTATTTGAAAAAAGAGATAAAATTTTTATAAAAAATATAGAATTTATAACAAATCTAATAAAAAAACAAGGGATAGTGAATCTTGATTTTGATGATGTAAAAATAATGCTAAGAAATTCAGGGGAAGGCATAACAGCATTTGGTAAAGGTGAAGGTCAGGATAAGGTAAAACTTGCTACAGAACAAATAACAAACAGCCCTTTTACAAAAAATATTCCAAAAGCGAGAAAGATACTGTTAAGCATTACAGCAGGACCAGACATTGGATTAACGGATTTACAGGAAATAACTATGATTATAAATGAAAAATTTGGAGCAGACCAAACAAATATACTATGGGGATACATTATGGATGTGGAGCTTGAAGATAAAATTGAAGTGAAAATGCTGATAACGGATTTCTCTAAATAAATGTATATAAAATGATACTAAAGTTGAAGTATTTATTATAGAAAAAAGTAAATATGAAAAATTAGAAGTTATAGAGGTAAAAGTGTGATAAGAGAGATTAATATACTAGATGCGAAGGATATACAAGAAATTTGTAAAGATGAGTTAGGATATAATGTTGGTATTAAGACTGTCAAGACGCAAATTGAAAAATTATCTATTGATTATGAACATCATATTATCGCAGTATATGAAGATAAAAAAACAAGTAAGGTTGTTGGTTTTGTTCATGCAGAGATGTATGAAAGTTTATACAGTGATATTGGATTAAATATATTAGGATTAGCAGTAAGTTCCAATTTTCAAGGCAAGGGTATAGGAAAAAAACTGATGGTTTTTGTTGAAGAGTATGCTTTAAACAATAATATTAATTTCATTAGATTAAATTCGGCTTCTCATCGTTCAGAAGCACATAAATTTTATGAGAATATAGGTTATACTTGTAATAAAACTCAAAAATGTTTTATAAAAATATTTCGATAAAGAGGTACTAATAATAAAATTTTAAAATTTAAGAGAAGTAAAAGCAGTAAGCTTATGCTTCTTTTTCTTTTTTGATAAAAAAATTGTGAGAATATGCGTATACTAAAGTTCATTTAAATAACGAAATTATAGTAAAACTTATTTAAAATTAAACTCAAAAGCTATGACTATTTTACTCAAACCATAAATTTATATAATTTTAGCAGTTTAATTTAAAATAGGTTTGAGTATATTACAAACTTTTTTAATAAAGGATACAAACCTTTACTGCAAGATAAGGTTTTGCGACAATGAACAATCCTACGAAAATAAAACAGAAAAAACATTTATTAATTGAAATATCCAAAAAATAATAAAATACAATTGTTGAAATTTGAAAAAATAAAAGTTGAAAAAAAATAGAAAAATTTTCTTTTTTTGGAAAAAATGTGGTATAATTTGATGTATGCTCGAACCTTTTTAAAATTAAATAAACTTAGGGATTGAGTAAATTATGAATTAAAAACATTATAATTATAAATAGAATAGATAAATATATTGGAGAGAAAATTGGAAAAAAGTTTTAAAGATAATTTGCTGACTGTTGATGAAACGAGAGATGAAATAGTGAGATTGCAGAAGGCTGGAAAAAAGGTAGTTTTTACTAATGGAGTTTTTGATATTTTACATGTTGGGCATTTGACTTATCTGGAGGAAGCCAGAAATTTAGGCGATATTTTGGTTGTCGGTGTAAATAGCGATGCTTCAGTTAAAGTGAACAAAGGAGATAAAAGACCGATAAATAGTGAAACAAATAGAGCTTTTGTACTTTTGGGTACAAAATTTGTAGACTATACAGTAATTTTTAATGAAAAAACACCAGAAAAACTGCTGGATATTTTAAAGCCAGATATTCACGTAAAAGGCGGAGATTACAAAAAAGAAGACTTGCCAGAAACAAAAGTTGTTGAAAAAAATGGCGGAGAAGTAAAGATTTTATCCTTCGTGGATAATATTTCCACAACTGAAATTATTAATAAAATTATTGAAGTGTATAAAAAATAAAAAAATTTAAAAATTATAGAAGAAATATTTGTTATTGAAATATATTTTTATTTAATACTAAATTTCATTTAAAAATAAAAATAAATTTTTATAATAAGGTTGTTTAATAACTAATTTATAATCATTCAACTAAATTATTTTTATATTTTGATTAATAGATATTTTTCATATTACTATGTTTTTTCTTTTTTATTTTTGTAGGATTGCTCATTGCCGCAAAACCTTATCTTGCAATAAAGGTTTATCCTGATAATTAAAATTATGGCAAGATTGCTACGCAATAACCTATGGCTAGTCTACGACATTTTCCTGCACTGACAAAAAACTCGCTATGCTCAAACAGTTTTGTCAGCACAGAAAAATGCTCCGACAGATTAGCTAAATTAGACTATATAAAAAAAATGAAAATTATATTTTAATTATTTGAAAATATTAGGTTTGTATCCTTTAATTAGAAAAGTTTTTAATAAATTCGTTATTTAAATGGACTTTAGTATAAAAATAGAATTTAATTGATATTTAGAAATGAGAAAAATTATGAAAAATAAGATATTAACATTTAATGAGATAGATAAATTAGCCAAAAATTTAGCAGAAAAATTAAAAAATGGAGGCTGTCTAGGACTTATTGGAGATTTGGGAGCGGGGAAGACTACGTTTACTAAGAAGATTTGTGAATGTTACAATGTTACAGAGAATGTGAAAAGTCCAACATTTACTTATGTTATTGAGTATAGTTCTGGAGATATGCCTGTGTATCATTTTGATGTGTATAGGATTAATGATTCTGAGGAGATTTATGAGATTGGGTTTGAGGATTATATTGGGGAAGATGGGAGTGTTGTGATTATTGAGTGGGCGGACAAGATTTTGGATGAAATGCCTGAGGATGCGGTGTTTGTTGAGATAAATCATTATTCTGATACGGCTCGTGAAGTTTCTGTTTATACACTTAAAAATGATAAAAAAATAGATTTTGAAATAGAATAATTTAGTTTTTAATATTTGGATTTTATACTAAATTGATTACTGGATTAAGTGAAATTAGTTTTTGAGCGGAATATTAATTATTGGATTTGATTTTAAAGAAGTTTTATTGTAAAAGTGAAGAAAATTGAAAAATGGAGAAAAATATGTTGATATTTGCGATAACGACTACAACTAAGCTGGCTGGATTGTCGCTTTATGAAAAAGATAAACTGCTGGGGGAAATACATGTGGAAATGGCAAAAACACATTCTACTACGATTTTGGAGCAGATTGACAGCCTTTTGAAATGGACAGGGAAAAAGCTAGATGAAATTGAAAATGTAATTGTTTCGATAGGACCTGGTTCATTTACGGGTGTTAGAATAGCAATTTCAGTTGTAAAGGGTCTTTTTTTTGGACGAAATGTGAATTTTTATGAGGTGAATGAGTTGGATGCACTTGGATTTCAAGGGTATTATAATTTGAAAATAAGTTTGAGAAATGATGAAGATGTGAAAATATATTCTATGATTGATTCACGAAAGGAAAAGATTTATTGTGCGGGTTATGAAACTTTAAGTGAAAATAAATTGAAATTAATAAAAAATTATGAAGTTGCAAAACTTGACAATGTAATTGAGGAAATAATAGAAAATAAGGAAAATAATAAAAAAGTTTATCTAATTGGAGATGCAGTTTTTAATTATAAGGCTAAAATATTGGATAAATTGGGAAATTGTGTAAAAATATTTGAAGATAAGAATTTAGCAATTAATACGATGACATTTGTGCAGATGCTTTTAGATAAAAATTTGGAAAATGCTGGTGTGATAAGAAAGACTGATATTTTTAATCTGAAACCAGATTATCTGGAAAAATCACAAGCGGAAAGGGATAAAAAATAATGCTGAAAAATTTTTTTAAATTTGGAAAAAAGAAAAAAGATGAAGAACAGAAGGACACTTTGGAAAACCAAATAGAAAAAGAAATTGAGGATAGTCAAAGTGAAATAGATAAAATTAAGGCTGAAACTGAAAAGGAAATAAAAGAAACAGCTGAAGA